>NZ_JAPCJD010000081.1:0-18695 GCF_027707845.1 Aeromonas sp. QDB14
CCACCGAAGTGCTTGGCCAGCACGTTGGTGATGGCGGCGGTCAGGGTGGTTTTACCGTGGTCAACGTGGCCGATGGTGCCGACGTTTACGTGCGGTTTATTACGCTCAAATTTTTCTTTAGACACGACGTAGTCCTTCTAGGTTAAACCCGCCTACCGTCGTAGGCGGGGAATCTTAAATTACTTGGATTTGCGCTCTTCGATCACGGCCTGGGCGACGTTGGTCGGGGCATCGTGATACTTGGCGAATTCCATGGCGTAGGAAGCACGACCCTGGGTAGCAGAACGCAGGGAGGTGGCGTAACCGAACATTTCGGCCAGCGGCACCAGCGCACGTACGATCTTGCCGGACGGGCCATCTTCCATGCCTTCGATCAGGCCGCGACGACGGTTCAGGTCACCGATCACGTCGCCCATGTAGTCTTCCGGAGTCTCGACTTCGACCTTCATGATCGGTTCGAGCAGTACCGGGTTGGCCTTCATGAAGCCAGCCTTGAACGCCAGAGAAGCAGCGATCTTGAACGCCAGTTCGGAAGAGTCGACATCGTGGTAGGAACCGAAGTGCAGACGCACACCCAGATCCATTACCGGATAGCCTGCCAGCGGGCCGGACTTCAGCTGCTCGCGGATACCCTTGTCAACACCCGGGATGAATTCGCCCGGAATCACGCCACCCTTGATGTCGTTGACGAATTCGTAGGCTTTGCCTTCTTCCAGCGGGTACATGTCGATAACGACGTGACCGTACTGACCACGACCACCGGACTGCTTGGCATGCTTGCCTTCGATGTCCTTGACGGTGTTGCGGATGGTTTCACGGTAGGCAACCTGCGGCTTACCTACGTTGGCTTCTACCTTGAACTCGCGACGCATACGGTCAACGATGATGTCCAGGTGCAGCTCACCCATACCGGCGATGATGGTTTGACCAGATTCTTCGTCGGTCCATACGCGGAAGGACGGATCTTCCTGAGCCAGACGGCCCAGAGCCAGACCCATCTTCTCCTGGTCAGCCTTGGATTTCGGCTCAACGGCGATGGAGATTACCGGCTCCGGGAATTCCATACGCTCCAGGATGATCGGTGCGCTTTCGTCACACAGGGTATCACCGGTGGTGACGTCCTTCAGGCCGATGGCAGCAGCGATGTCGCCTGCGCGAACTTCTTTGATCTCTTCACGCTTGTTGGCATGCATCTGAACGATACGGCCGAAACGCTCGCGCTTCTCTTTAACGGAGTTCAGCACGGAGTCACCGGAGTTGACCACACCGGAGTAAACACGGAAGAAGGTCAGGTTGCCCACGAACGGGTCGGTAGCAATCTTGAATGCCAGAGCAGAGAACGGCTCGTCATCGGAAGCGTGACGCTCGTCCTTGGTCTCGCCATCCAGCTTCAGACCGTCGATAGCAGCAACGTCGGTCGGAGCCGGCAGGTACTCGACCACGGCATCCAGCATGGCCTGTACGCCCTTGTTCTTGAACGCGGAGCCACAGGTAACCAGGATGATTTCGTTGTTCAGAACACGCTGACGCAGAGCTTTCTTGATCTCTTCTTCAGTCAGTTCTTCACCACCCAGGTATTTTTCCATCAGGTCTTCAGACGCTTCAGCAGCGGCTTCAACCAGGTTCATGCGCATTTCTTGCGCCTGTTCCAGCAGCTCGGCCGGGACGTCTTCGTAGTCGAAGGATACGCCCTGGTCAGCTTCGCTCCAGTTGATGGCTTTCATCTTGACCAGGTCGATAACGCCCTTGAAGTTCTCTTCGGAACCGATGTTCAGTTGCAGAGGAACCGGGTTACCTTTCAGACGGGTCTTGATGTGCTCAACGCAGCGCAGGAAGTTAGCACCGGTACGGTCCATCTTGTTGACGAACGCGATACGGGGAACCTTGTACTTGTTAGCCTGACGCCATACGGTTTCAGACTGGGGCTGTACGCCACCTACGGCACAGTACACCATCACGGCGCCATCCAGAACACGCATGGAACGCTCTACTTCGATAGTAAAGTCAACGTGGCCCGGGGTATCGATGATGTTGATACGGTGCGGTTGGAACTGTTTACCCATACCGGACCAGAAAGCGGTGGTCGCGGCGGAGGTGATGGTGATACCACGCTCTTGTTCCTGTTCCATCCAGTCCATGGTGGCGGCGCCATCGTGAACTTCACCGATCTTGTGACTTACACCGGTGTAAAACAGAACGCGCTCGGTAGTAGTAGTCTTACCGGCGTCGATGTGAGCGGAGATACCGATATTACGATAACGCTCAATGGGGGTTGTACGAGCCATTGTCATCCTCTTACTAGGGCGCTTGTCCCCAGATAATTAAAGGTGCGCAGAGTCATAAGACCCTGCGCAAGCGGATTACCAGCGGAAGTGAGCGAAGGCCTTGTTCGCTTCAGCCATACGGTGAACGTCTTCACGTTTCTTGACAGACGAACCCTTATTGTCAGCGGCATCCAGCAGCTCGCCAGCCAAACGCTGAGCCATTGATTTTTCACCACGTTTACGAGCGGCATCAACCAACCAGCGCATTGCCAGAGCATTGCGACGTACCGGACGAACTTCTACCGGCACCTGATAGGTTGCACCACCGACGCGACGAGATTTAACCTCGACCGCCGGACGAATGTTGTCCAGAGCGACTTCGAACAGGGCCAGGTGCTCTTTGCCAGATTTGGTGGCAATGATGTCCAGGGCGCCATAAACGATGGCTTCTGCAACAGATTTCTTACCGTCAACCATTACTACGTTGACAAATTTAGCCAGCAGCTCAGATCCGAACTTGGGATCCGGCAGGATTTTACGCTGACCAACAACACGACGTCTTGGCATTTCAAATTCTCCGTAACTTCAGGGGTTACCCAAAACTAGAAAGTTATCTAACTAGAAACGAATTAACGTTTGGCCTTACTTAACGGAGAACCATTAAGCTTTCGGACGCTTCACGCCGTACTTGGAGCGAGCCTGCTTACGGTCTTTAACACCGGCACAGTCCAACGCACCACGAACGGTGTGATAACGAACACCTGGCAAGTCTTTTACACGACCGCCACGGATCAGAACAACAGAGTGCTCTTGCAGGTTGTGACCTTCACCACCGATGTAGGAGGTGACTTCGAAGCCGTTGGTCAGACGTACACGGCATACTTTACGCAGTGCAGAGTTAGGCTTCTTCGGGGTGGTGGTGTATACACGGGTGCATACGCCACGCTTCTGAGGGCACGCTTCCAGCGCCGGCACGTTGCTTTTCACAACGAGCTTGATGCGTGGCTTGCGAACCAACTGGTTAATAGTTGCCATCAAAAGGCTCCTGATAATGACTTCATAAACGTGTGAAAAATCCTCCCCGCAGATACGGGGACGCGAAATTTTATGCCCTGTTGTCTGGGGAGTCAAGATTTATACAATTTGCACACCGAAATGGCAAATGACAGTCGAATGAGATTATGCTAAGCAACTGAGATAAAAAGGAAAAACCAAACCTAAGCGCCCCAGGTCTGCGGTGATCCGTGCTCGGCGATCAACCTGATCAAACCCGGCATATCGAGTTCCATACCGATCCCGGGTGACAAACCTCTCGCTTGCAGGTCTTCCTTCATGACGTACAGGGGGACCTCTGCCAAGCGCTCGCACCACCCGGGGGCAGCAGCCGCCATCACGGCATCCTGCATCAACACCACCAGATCCCCTTCCATGCGGTAACGCAACGCCAACTCGAGATCCTGGCTCATGAAGGGAGAGTTCAATATCAGCTGTATCACGGGCACCTCAGAAGCAGATGTGGGTGGTGAAACCCGCCCAGCTACGGCGAATTTCCGCAGGAGAGAGCGGAATAACTGGGATTAGCAGATCCGCCGCCGTCAGTCCTCGCTCAGCCAGTGACACCGCACAGACATAGACCTCCTCGATGTCATACAGCTCCAGCATCTTGAAGGTCGGGGCGTAGTGACGCTGCAATATGGCGTGTGGTGATTGCTCCCTCACCAGTTGCATCACGCCATCCCCCACCAGAAAGAGTGCCAAGGACTCCGTCAATGCAGAGGTTGCCAGCAGAGCATCCAGCCCCTCCCGACCACTCGCCAAACCATGGGGACCACGCCGTGAGATAAACGCTATTCTGGTCATTTTGTCCCCCTAGAACTGAACGAAGCGATCAGCGGTCAGTGCGGCTTCCGCCAACTGACCGAGCCCGCTCAGGCAGAATGGCGCTTCCAGATTGAAATGCTCCCGTCCCATTCCCTTGGCCTCCTGCTCATCCAGCACGCCACGGCGCATGGCCGCAGCCACACACACATCGATGCGGATACCCTGCTGGATGGCCAACTCGCGCCACAGTGCCACCAGGTCGGTCTCATCGCTGGCTGGCGCATGGAGGCCATTGGCATTGCACACCCCCTCCTGATAGAAGAAGAGGTGGGACAAGCGGTGTCCCTGCTCGACCAGACTCAGGGCAAAACGATAGGCCGTGCTGGCCGTCTGGGTGCCATAGGCGGGCCCGGTGACCAGCAGAGCAAAATTCAGACTCATGATCGCACTCCTGCACAGCGGTGCATCCATTCTACCTCACAGACGCAAAAGCCCCTCCTGGGAGGGGCTTTTCCAATGAAACAGGCTCAGACGTAAGCGATGGCTTCGACTTCGACCAGTACATCCTTGGGCAGACGAGCAACTTCCACGCAGGAACGTGCCGGGGCGGACTCGCCAAAGTAGCGGGCATACACCTGGTTGAAGGCCACGAAGTTGTTCATGTCACTCAGGAAGCAGGTGGTCTTCAGTACCTTGCTGGTATCGGCCCCTGCGGCTTTCAAGACTGCGACCAGATTCTTCATCACCTGCTCTGCCTGAGCCTCGATGCCACCGGCAACGATGTCCATGGTGGCCGGATCGAGCGGGATCTGCCCGGAGGTAAAGACCAGCTCACCCAGCTTGGTAGCCTGGACATAAGGGCCAATTGCGGCAGGCGCCTTGTCGGTTGCAATCACTTCTTTAGCCATTGTTATCTATCCCCTATCTATGGCGCTTACTCGCTCTCTTCTTCACCCTGCTTGCGCTGTCGGATGTAGAGATACACGGTATGTTTGGAAATATTCAGCTTGTCGGCGACCAGGTTGATCGAGTCCTTGATATCAAATATGCCCTTCTCGAACAACTGGGTCACGATAAAACGGTTCTTCGCATTGTTGGCCACGGAGGGATCACGATTGATCTCGTCGATGGTGTTGTCCACCGTCTGGGCAACCAGCTCTTCGACGCTGTTGGCGAAGGTCTCCGGTGATTGCCGCTCCACCTGCTGTGGTGTCGGGAAGAATTCGGCCACGAACTCGTGGAAAGGCGCATTGATGTGCAAATTGATGCAGATAAGGCCGATCACCTGCTTGTCGCGGTTACGGATGGCGATGGTGCTCGACTTCATCAAGGCACCGGTCCGACTGCGGGCAAAATAACTCTGGGTGTGATCCTGACCCGTGCTCTCGATGTCCTTGAGCATCCGCAGGGCGAGATCGGTGATCGGCGCCCCCAGAGTTCGACCCGTATTGAAACCATTCGCGATTTGGATCACGGACTCATGCAGATTTTCCAGGGAGTGGAGCACCACCTCGCAGTGCTTGCCGAACAGATCGGCCAGGCCTTCGATAAGGCCCCCATATGAACGCAACAGCTCCCTGTCTTCGTCTGTAAAAGCGCGACCGCTCAGTTGCTCTTCGGGAAGCAGTACTTCCTCGATACCGACAGCCATGTTCTACCCCTGTAATACCCATTCAACTTTCCCGAGTTTTCAGTTGCGACGAGGCAATGTCAACTTTTTTTGATTTTTTGCTCTATAACCTTGCACTGGATCATCCCCCTGCCCCAGCCCAGTGCACGCTGGGCGCCGGATGGGAAATAAAAAAAGGGCCCCTAGAAGGGGCCCTTTTCGATCACTGCAGCGGAAGATTACTCTTCGTCAAAACTGCCGGCTGCGTTGAGCAGATCCGCCAGGTTTTGCTGAGCTTCATCGGCAGTCACCTGCGGCACACCGACAGCACGGGCTGCGGCGGCACGCTGGTTGATGCGGCTGTGGTGGTAGGCAAAGCCGGTACCAGCCGGGATCAGACGACCCACGATCACGTTCTCTTTCAGGCCGCGCAGTTCATCACGCTTGCCACCAACGGCTGCTTCGGTCAGCACGCGGGTGGTCTCCTGGAAGGAAGCTGCGGAGATGAAGGACTCGGTGCTCAGAGATGCCTTGGTAATACCCATCAGGATATGACGGTAGGTAGCCGGGGTCTTCCCTTCGGCAACCAGTTTACGGTTGGCAATCTTCACACGGGCCACTTCAACCTGCTCACCTTCGATCAGGTCGGTGTCGCCAGCGCTCAGGATCTCGCACTTGCGAAGCATCTGACGCACGATGACTTCGATGTGTTTGTCGTTGATCTTAACGCCTTGCAGACGGTAAACGTCCTGCACTTCGTTGGCGATGTAGTTGGCGACCGGGCTGATACCGCGCAGACGCAGGATGTCGTGAGCAGACTCGGGACCGTCCGCCAGCACTTCACCCTTCTCAACTTTTTCACCTTCGAACACGTTGAGGTGACGCCATTTCGGAATCATCTCTTCATAGATCTCGCCACCATCGGTCGGGGTGATGACCAGACGGCGTTTGCCCTTGGTCTCTTTCCCGAAGGAGATGGTACCGGAGATCTCGGCCAGGATGGCCGGCTCTTTCGGCTGACGTGCTTCGAACAGATCCGCAACGCGCGGCAGACCACCGGTGATGTCCTTGGTACCGCTGGACTCTTGCGGGATACGCGCAACCGCGTCACCCACGCCCACGTTGGCACCATCTTCCAGGTTCACGATCGCCTTGCCCGGCAGGAAGTACTGGGCGGGAACGTCGGTGCCCGGGATCATCACATCCTTGCCGTTCAGATCGACCAGTTTCACGGTCGGACGCATCTCTTTACCGGCGCTCGGACGCTCGTTGACATCCAGCACGACGATGGAAGAGAGACCGGTCAGCTCGTCGGTCTGACGAGTGATGGTCACACCGTCGATCATGTGTTCGAAGTGCAGGCGACCCGCTACTTCGGTGATGATCGGGTGGGTGTGCGGGTCCCAGTTCGCGACGGTATCACCGGCGTTCACCGCTTCGCCATCCTTCACTTCCAGCACGGAACCGTAAGGCAGCTTGTGGCTTTCCTTGGTACGGCCCATCTCGTCCATGATGGTCAGCTCGGTAGAACGGGAGGTAATAACCAGCTTGTCAGAGTTGTTCAGAACGAACTTGGCGTTCTGCAACTTGATGCTACCGGTGTTCTTCACCTGGATGCTGCTCTCGGCAGCCGCTCGGGATGCGGCACCACCGATGTGGAAGGTACGCATCGTCAGCTGGGTGCCCGGTTCACCGATGGACTGAGCTGCGATAACACCGACAGCCTCACCCTTGTTAACCAGGTGACCACGGGCCAGATCACGGCCGTAGCAGTGAGCACAGTTACCGAAGTCGGTCTCACAGGTGATGGCAGAACGTACCTTCACGCGGTCGACGGAGTTGCGCTCCAGCAGGTCACACAGCTGCTCGTCGAGCAGGGTGTTGCGCGCTACCAGCACTTCATCCTCGGTACCCGGCTTGATCACGTCTTCGGCCACCACACGACCCAACACGCGTTCACGCAGCGGCTCGACCACGTCGCCACCCTCGATCAGCGGAGTCATCCACAGACCGTCGGTAGTGCCGCAATCGTCCTCGGTGATCACCATGTCCTGGGCCACGTCAACCAGACGACGGGTCAGGTAACCGGAGTTCGCTGTCTTCAGCGCGGTATCCGCCAGACCTTTACGAGCACCGTGAGTGGAGATGAAGTACTGCAGTACGTTCAGACCTTCACGGAAGTTCGCCACGATCGGCGTTTCGATGATGGAGCCATCCGGCTTGGCCATCAGGCCACGCATACCGGCCAGCTGACGGATCTGGGCGGCGGAACCCCGCGCACCAGAGTCGGCCATCATGAAGATGCTGTTGAAGGAGGCTTGCTCTTCCTCATCGCCCAGGGAGTTGACGTTACGCTCCTTGGAAAGGTTGTCCATCATGGCCTTGGAGACGCGATCGTTCGCGCTGGCCCAGATATCGATAACCTTGTTGTAGCGTTCGCCCGCGGTCACCAGACCGGACAGGAACTGGTCCTGGATCTCGGCAACTTCAGCTTCTGCAGCAGCGATGATGTCTTTCTTGGCATCCGGGATGACCATGTCATCGATACCAACAGAGGCACCGGACAGGGCCGCGTAGTGGAAACCGGTATACATCAGCTGGTCAGCGAAGATGACGGTATCCTTCAGGCCCTGCTTGCGATAGCAGGTGTTCAGCAGACGGGAGATGAGCTTTTTGCCCAGCGCCTTGTTGGAGACGCACTTGATCCAGTTCTGCGGGTTGGCGTCCAGGTCAGCCTGCTCTGCAGCAGTCAGTACCTTGGGCTCGTCAATCAGCGCGTACTCCATGCCTTTGGGCAGGATCAGGCTCAGGATCGCACGACCAACGGTGGTGTTCTTCATCTCGGTCTTGGCAACCAGCTCACCGGCTTCGTTCTTCACGTACTCGGTGATGCGGCACTTAACGCGAGCATGCAGGTCGGCCAGACCGGCACGGTAGACCTTCTCGGCCTCTTTCGGGCCGGACAGCACCATACCTTCGCCCTTGGCGTTGATACGGGCACGGGTCATGTAGTACAGACCCAAGACCACGTCCTGGGAAGGAACGATGATCGGCTCACCGGAGGCAGGCGACAGGATGTTGTTGGTGGACATCATCAGGGCGCGCGCTTCCAGCTGGGCTTCCAGGGTCAGCGGTACGTGGACCGCCATCTGGTCACCGTCGAAGTCCGCGTTATAGGCGGCACAGACGAGCGGGTGCAGCTGGATGGCCTTCCCTTCGATCAGGGTCGGTTCAAACGCCTGGATACCCAGACGGTGCAGGGTCGGTGCACGGTTCAGCAGAACCGGGTGTTCGCGGATCACTTCGTCCAGGATGTCCCAAACGACGGCTTCTTCGCGCTCCACCATCTTCTTGGCGGCCTTGATGGTGGTCGCCAGACCGCGGGATTCCAGCTTGCCGTAGATGAAGGGCTTGAACAGCTCAAGTGCCATCTTCTTCGGCAGACCGCACTGATGCAGACGCAGGGTCGGACCTACGGTGATAACGGAACGACCGGAGTAGTCGACACGCTTACCCAGCAGGTTCTGACGGAAACGACCTTGCTTACCCTTGATCATGTCGGCCAGGGATTTCAGCGGGCGCTTGTTGGAACCGGTGATGGCACGACCACGACGACCGTTGTCCAGCAGGGCATCCACGGACTCTTGCAGCATGCGCTTTTCGTTGCGCACGATGATGTCCGGCGCAGCCAGGTCCAGCAGGCGCTTCAAGCGGTTGTTACGGTTGATCACGCGACGGTACAGATCGTTCAGATCGGAGGTCGCGAAACGACCGCCGTCCAGCGGTACCAGCGGACGCAGGTCCGGCGGCAGCACGGGCAGCACTGTCATGATCATCCACTCCGGCTTGTTGCCGGATTGCAGGAAGGCTTCCATCAGCTTCAGACGCTTGGTGGTCTTCTTGCGCTTGGTCTCGGAGTTGGTCTGATCCAGCTCCTCACGCATGGCTTTGACTTCGCCTTCCAGATCTATGGCGCGCAGCAGAGCCAGAATGGCCTCGGCACCCATCTTGGCGTCGAATTCGTCACCCCACTCTTCCAGTGCGTCCAGATAGTTCTCTTCGGAGAGCATCTGGCTGCGCTCGAGGTTGGTCATGCCGGGTTCGATCACTACATAGGATTCGAAATACAGCACGCGCTCGATGTCACGCAGGGTCATGTCCAGCAGCAGACCGATACGGGACGGCAGGGACTTCAGGAACCAGATGTGGGCAGTCGGGCTGGCCAGCTCGATGTGGCCCATGCGCTCACGACGAACCTTGGTCTGGGTCACTTCTACACCGCACTTCTCGCAGATCACACCACGGTGTTTCAGGCGCTTGTACTTGCCGCACAGACACTCGTAGTCCTTCACCGGTCCGAAGATACGGGCGCAGAACAGACCATCACGCTCCGGCTTGAAAGTCCGGTAGTTTATGGTCTCAGGCTTTTTGACCTCACCGAATGACCAGGAGCGGATCATGTCAGGAGAGGCCAGACCGATCTTGATACTGTCAAACTCTTCGGTCTTGGTCTGAGCCTTCAAAAACTTGAGTAAGTCTTTCACGTGTTTCCCCTGTCAGGAGTCTAACCTCGGCGCCCCGGCTGCCGAAACAGCGGGGCGCCCACGTCAATTCTCGAACAATAAGAGCGAGCTCTTACTCTTCGTCCAGCTCGATGTTGATACCCAGAGAGCGGATTTCCTTCAGCAATACGTTGAAGGATTCGGGCATGCCCGGCTCCATACGGTGGTCGCCATCCACGATGTTCTTGTACATCTTGGTACGGCCGTTCACATCGTCAGACTTGACGGTCAGCATTTCCTGCAGGGTATATGCCGCACCGTAAGCCTCCAGGGCCCACACTTCCATCTCACCGAACCGCTGACCACCGAACTGCGCCTTACCACCCAGCGGCTGCTGGGTAACCAGGCTGTAGGAACCGGTAGAACGCGCGTGCATCTTGTCGTCTACCAGGTGGTTCAGCTTCAGCATGTACATGTAACCCACGGTGACCTTGCGCTCGAAGGCGTTACCGGTACGACCGTCGAACAGGGAGATCTGACCGGATTCCGGCAGATCGGCCAGCTTCAGCAAGGCTTTGATTTCGCGCTCTTTGGCACCATCAAAGACAGGTGTAGCCACCGGCAGACCCTTACGCAGGTTACCCACCAGGGTACGCACGTCGTCGTCAGACAGTTCAGCAATGTTCACTTGCTGGGAGTCCTTCTCGCCCAGGTCATAGACCTGTTGCAGGAACTCGCGCATCTCGTGCAGCTCGCGCTGTTCTTTGATCATGCGGTCGATCTTCTCGCCGATGCCCTTGGCCGCGAGGCCCAGGTGCACTTCGAGGATCTGACCGATGTTCATACGAGACGGTACACCCAGCGGGTTCAGTACGATGTCGACCGGACGGCCGTACTCGTCATGGGGCATATCCTCGACCGGACAGATCTTGGAGATAACACCCTTGTTACCGTGACGGCCCGCCATCTTGTCACCCGGCTGGATGCGACGCTTGACGGCCAGATAGACCTTGACGATCTTCAGTACGCCCGGCGCCAGGTCATCGCCCTGGATGATCTTGCGACGCTTGTTCTCGAATTTCTTGTCGAACTCGGCCTTCAGCTCAACGTGCTGTTCAGCGATCTGCTCCAGCTCGATTTGCTTGGCTTCATCTTCGATGGCCAGTTCAAACCACTTGGAACGCTCGAGCTTGTTCAGACGATCTTCGCTGTAGCCGGCGGCCAGCAGCAGGTTGCGGGAGCGGCCGAAAATGCCGTCTTCCAGGATCTTGAACTCTTCGGTCAAGTCCTTCTTCGCTTCCTTCAGCTGCATCTCTTCGATTTCTTTGGCGCGCTTGTCTTTTTCCACGCCATCGCGGGTAAAGACTTGCACGTCAACCACGGTACCGTATACGCCGTTCGGTACGCGCAGGGAGGAGTCCTTCACGTCGGACGCCTTCTCACCGAAGATGGCGCGCAGCAGCTTCTCTTCCGGGGTCAGCTGGGTTTCGCCCTTCGGGGTCACCTTGCCGACCAGGATGTCGCCGCCCTTCACTTCGGCACCCACGTAGACGATACCGGACTCGTCCAGCTTGGACAGAGCGGCTTCACCCACGTTCGGGATGTCGGCAGTGATCTCTTCCGGACCCAGCTTGGTGTCGCGGGAGATACAGGCCAGTTCCTGGATGTGGATGGTGGTCAGGCGATCTTCCTGAACCACGCGCTCGTTCACCAGGATCGAGTCTTCGAAGTTGTAACCGTTCCACGGCATGAACGCGACGCGCAGGTTCTGACCCAGCGCCAGTTCACCCAGGTCGGTGGACGGGCCGTCAGCCAGCACGTCACCGGCCATCACCGGCTCACCCAGCATCACGCAGGGGCGCTGGTTGATACAGGTGTTCTGGTTGGAACGGGTGTATTTGGTCAGGTTGTAGATGTCGATGCCGGCTTCGCCTGGCAGCAGCTCATCTTCATTGACCTTGATAACGATACGGGAGGCGTCGACGTAGTCGATCATGCCGCCACGCTTGGCCACTACGGTTACACCGGAGTCAACGGCCACGGCGCGTTCCATACCGGTACCTACCAGCGGCTTGTCAGCGCGCAGGGTCGGTACGGCCTGACGTTGCATGTTTGAACCCATCAATGCGCGGTTCGCGTCATCGTGTTCCAGGAACGGGATCAGGGCCGCTGCCACAGAGACGATCTGTTGCGGGCTCACGTCCATATACTGGATCTGGTCGGCGTTCATAAAGGTGGATTCACCCTTGTGACGGCACGGGATCAATTCATCTTTCAGACGGCCATCTTCGGTGGTCGCGGCGTTGGCCTGTGCGATCACGTACTTGCCTTCTTCAATCGCAGACAGGTAATCCACTTCGTCGGTGATCACACCGTCGATCACCTTGCGGTACGGGGTCTCGAGGAAACCGTACTCGTTGGTGCGGGAGTAGACGGACAGCGAGTTGATCAGACCGATGTTCGGACCTTCCGGCGTTTCGATAGGGCACAGACGACCGTAGTGGGTCGGGTGTACGTCTCGAACTTCGAAGCCGGCACGCTCACGGGTCAGACCGCCCGGGCCCAGCGCGGAGATACGACGCTTGTGGGTCACTTCGGACAGCGGGTTGTTCTGGTCCATGAACTGGGACAGCTGGCTGGAACCGAAGAACTCTTTGACCGCGGCGGAGATCGGCTTGGCGTTGATCAGATCCTGCGGCATCAGGGTGTCCAGATCGCCCAGAGACAGGCGCTCCTTCACCGCACGCTCGACACGGACCAGACCGACACGGAACTGGTTCTCGGCCATTTCACCGACGGAACGGATACGACGGTTACCCAGGTGGTCGATATCATCCACCTCGTCATTGCCGTTACGGATGTCGATCAGGCGCTTCATGACCTCGACGATGTCGTCCTTGGTCAGCACGCCAACGCCGGTCTCGTCTTCACGACCCAGACGGCGGTTGAACTTCATCCGACCCACGGTAGACAGGTCGTAACGCTCGGAAGAGAAGAACAGGTTCTCGAACAGCTGCTCTGCGGCTTCGCGAGTGGGCGGCTCGCCCGGACGCATCATGCGATAGATCTCGACCAGGGCTTCCAGGCGGCTGGAGCTGGAGTCGATACGCAGGGTCTCGGACATGTAAGCACCGTGGTCCAGTTCGTTGGTGAACAGAACCTCGAAGTGCTTGAAGCCGGCTTGGGACAGGTTGGCAACCGCTTCCAGGCTCAGAGCCTGGTTGGCAGTCACAACCATTTCACCAGTCTGCGGATGTGCGTAGTTCTTGGCAGCAACTTTGCCAACAACATACTCTACCGGCACCTCGATCTGGGTGATGCCGTCTTTTTCCAGCTGGCGGATGTGACGGGCAGTGACACGACGACCGGTCTCGACCACCACGGCGCCATTGGCAATGATGTCGAAGGTCGCAGTTTCGCCACGCAGGCGCTCGGGCACCAGATCCATCATCAACTTGCCATCTTTAACCTCGAAACCGATGGTCTCGAAGAAGGTGGCCAGGATTTCTTCGGAACTGAAGTCCAGGGCGCGCAGAATAATGGAGGCTGGCAGTTTGCGACGACGGTCGATACGGACAAACAGGTTGTCTTTCGCATCGAACTCGAAATCCAGCCAGGAGCCACGGTAGGGGATAACGCGTGCGTTATACAGTACCTTACCGGATGAATGTGTTTTGCCTTTATCGTGGTCGAAGAAGACGCCCGGACTGCGGTGCAGCTGGGAGACGATGACCCGCTCGGTACCATTGATGACAAAGGTGCCGTTTTCGGTCATGAGCGGAATTTCGCCCATGTAAACTTCTTGTTCCTTGATATCTTTGACGGTGCCGGCAGCTGCTTCACGGTCGTACAGAACCATACGAAGCTTGACACGCAGCGGCGCGGAGTAGGTCACTCCACGGATCTGGCATTCTTTTACGTCAAATACCGGCTCACCCAGGCGATAGCTGACATACTGAAGCTCAGCACTACCGGAGTAACTGGTGATCGGGAAAACGCTACGGAAGGCGGCTTCTAGGCCGTACTCACCTTCCGGGTCAGCCTCGATGAACTGCTTGAAGGAGTCCAGCTGAATGGACAACAGATAAGGCGTGTCCAGTACCTGGTCTCGCTTACCGAAGTCCTTACGTATGCGTTTTTTTTCGGTATAAGAGTAAACCATAGGGTTCCTCAGCTCGCTGATAAGTGACCCACTCTGTCCCCACGGGACAGCTCTGTCTCAACACCGTTTTGTGTTGGCCCGGACAATGAGGCGGTCCGGATTGCTGGTGCACCGAGAGTCGTGAACGGTGTGAAATACTCTCAGTCTACAGCGCAAAAAGGCTGGTGAATAAAGATTCACCAGCCTTAGCCTGTTTTATCAGGCTAATCTACATAAATGCAGATTATTTGATCTCAACAGAAGCACCGGCAGCTTCCAGCTCTTTCTTCAGAGCTTCAGCTTCGTCCTTGGACACGGCTTCTTTCAGATTGGTCGGAGCAGCTTCTACCAGGTCCTTGGCTTCTTTCAGGCCCAGACCGGTAGCGCCACGAACGGCCTTGATGACGGCAACTTTGTTGGCGCCAGCAGCAGTCAGAACTACGTCGAACTCGGTCTTCTCTTCTACTGCTTCAGCAGCAGCCGGGCCGGCCATGACGGCAGCAGCGGCAGAAACACCGAACTTCTCTTCCATAGCTTCGATCAGCTCAACAACTTCCATTACGGACATGGAAGCAACGGCTTCGATGATTTGGTCTTTAGTGATAGACATGACAAAAATTCCTGATGTTGAATAAACTCAAACAGCCTAGATAGGCGAGAATCAAGCAGCAGCTTGTTTCTGGTCGCGAACAGCAGCGATAGTACGAACCAGCTTGCCAGCAGAGGCTTCCTTCATGGTAGCCATCAACTTCGCAATTGCTTCTTCGTAAGTCGGCAGCGTGGCCAGACGATCAATTTGTGCTGCGGCGATAAACTCACCGTTAAAAGCGCCAGCCTTGATTTCGAACTTTTGGTTCGCTTTGGCAAACTCTTTGAACAGACGAGCGGCAGCGCCCGGGTGTTCGTTAGAGAAAGCAATCAAGGTAGGACCGGTAAATGCGTCGTTCAGGCACTCGTATTCGGTACCTTCTACCGCGCGACGCAGCAGGGTGTTACGCACAACGCGCATGTACACACCAGCTTCACGAGCGGTCTTACGCAGGACGGTCATCTTGTCTACAGTGACGCCGCGAGAATCGGCTACAACTGCAGAAAGAGCGCCTTTGGCAGCTTCGTTGACTTCAGCAACAATTGCCTTTTTGTCTTCGAGTCCCAATGCCATTGGCTTAACTCCTGGATTGAATCCGGGTCTGTTGACCCAGTACTGACACATCCCCCCTACCTTTACAACAGAGGGGAACGATGCGGTAGCAGGATTCCAGAAGAGAAAGAATCTTTCTCGCTGGGTTTCCGGCACCGTCTACGCAGGAAGAATTAAGGCTTTGCGGCCTCCTGCGGTCTTGGACGGAGGTCGAAACCCCCAACCAATCAAGGCGCAAAATTATAGATTAAATTTTGCGCCTTGTAAAACCCATCAATTAGGCCTGAGCTTCCAGGGAAGCTTGGTCTACGGCAACACCGGCACCCATGGTGGTGGAGATGCTGACTTTCTTGATGAATACACCCTTGGCGGAGGACGGCTTGGCCTTCTTCAAGGCAACCAGCAGCGCTTCCAGGTTTTCTTTCAGCTGAACTTCGTTGAAAGAGACCTTGCCCAGAGTGGTATGAATGATACCGTTCTTGTCGTTACGGTAACGAACCTGACCAGCCTTGGCGTTCTTGACGGCTTCGGCTACGTTCGGAGTGACGGTACCCACTTTCGGGTTCGGCATCAGACCGCGCGGGCCCAGGATTTGACCCAGTTGACCAACAACACGCATGGCATCCGGGGATGCGATGACGACGTCGAAGTTCATCTCGCCTTTCTTGACCAGCTCGGCCAGGTCGTCCATACCAACCAGTTCAGCACCGGCAGCCTTGGCGGCTTCGGCGTTGGCACCCTGGGTGAACACGGCGACACGGATGTCACGACCGGTACCGTGCGGCAGTACAGTTGCACCACGTACGTTCTGATCGGATTTACGAGCATCGATACCCAGGTTAACGGCAACGTCAACGCTTTCAACGAACTTGGCAGTAGCCAGTTCTTTCAGCAGGGCAATGGCTTCGTTGATGGAGTACTCTTTGGTACCGTCAACTTTTTCGCGAATAACGCGCATACGCTTGGACAGTTTAGCCATTGTCTTACTCCTCCACTACCAGGCCCATGGAACGAGCGGAACCGGCGATGCAACGTACTTTTGCATCCAGATCGGCACCAGTCATATCCGGCTCTTTGGTCTTGGCGATTTCTTGCAGCTGAGCCACAGTCACCTTACCAACCTTGTCTTTGTTCGGCTTGGCAGAACCAGACTGGATACCAGCGGCTTTCTTCAGCAGGAAGGAAGCGGGCGGAGTCTTGGTTTCGAAGGTGAAGGAACGGTCGCTGTAAACGGTGATCACGACCGGAGTCGGAGAACCTTTTTCCAGCTTTTCTGTACGGGCGTTGAACGCCTTACAGAATTCCATGATGTTCACGCCGTGCTGACCCAGAGCGGGACCAACGGGAGGGCTGGGGTTAGCACTGCCAGCCTTAACTTGCAGCTTGATATAAGCTGTGACTTTCTTAGCCATTACAAAAATACCTCAAAAATGGGTTCTAACGCCTCGGAGACATGCTCCTGCAAACGGCTCCCCAACAAATAAAGGGGCAGCGAATTATAGAGATAATCGCTGCCCCTGACAACCGTTAAACGTACAGAGATTAATCAGCCTTTTTCGACCTGACCAAAATCCAGTTCTACCGGCGTTGAGCGGCCGAAGATCAGTACGGAGACCTTCACGCGGCTCTTTTCGTAGTCCACCTCTTCAACGGTACCGTTGAAGTCGGCGAACGGACCATCGGCAACCCGGACCATCTCACCCGGTTCAAACAGGGTTTTCGGACGCGGCTTGTCGTGGGCATCTTGCAGACGATTGAGGATGGCATCCGCTTCCTTATCGGAGATAGGAGCAGGGCGATCGGAGGTACCGCCGATGAAACCCATTACACGTGGTACATTGCGTACCAGGTGCCATGTGGTTTCATCCATCACCATCTGGACCAGGACGTATCCCGGGAAAAATTTGCGCTCACTCTTGCGCTTCTGGCCAGCACGCATCTCGACCACTTCTTCGGTCGGGACCAGCACTTCACCAAACAGCTCTTCCATGCCATGCATCTTGATATGTTCACGCAGGGATTTGGCAACACGGCCTTCGTAGCCTGAAAATGCCTGCACGACATACCATCTCATACGCTGTTCACGTTGTTCAGTCATGGCTTATCCTTACACACCGGTAATCAGGTTGACCAACCAGACCAAGGCGCCGTCCAACACGAACAGCAGCAGCCCCATCACGGCAGTCACCGCCAGCACAATCAGGGTTGTCTGAATGGCTTCCTGACGGGTCGGCCATACGACCTTGCGGACTTCCAGGCGAGACTCACGGGCAAACGCCAGTGTTGCCTTGCCCTTGGTGGTTTGCAGGGCCACTGCACCGGCAGCAGCGATGACAACGACCACACCCAGGGCGCGGACGGCAGCAATAACGTCGCTCAGCAGGTAATTGCCCACTACAGCGGCCGCCAGGATGATGAAAACCAGGCCCCAAAGCAGGGTATCCTTGCTTCCGCCCTGACCCTCAGAACTAACACTCATACAACCCACCTGTATCTGACGTAACCAAAGACACAAAAGCCCCGTACGAGACGAGGTATATGGCAGGGGCGGCAGGACTCGAACCCGCAACCATCGGTTTTGGAGACCGCTGTTCTACCAATTCGAACTACGCCCCTGCATAAGAAAGCCCCTATTATAGGGGCTTTGCTTTATTTATGTAAGCCAAGATTAAGCGATAACTTTGGCTACAACACCAGCACCTACGGTACGGCCACCTTCACGGATGGCGAAACGCAGGCCGTCGTCCATCGCGATCGGCGCAATCAGGGTAACAACCATCTTGATGTTGTCGCCCGGCATTACCATCTCTACGCCTTCCGGCAGTTCGATGGTACCGGTCACGTCGGTAGTACGGAAGTAGAACTGCGGACGGTAGCCCTTGAAGAACGGGGTATGACGACCACCTTCTTCCTTGGACAGCACGTACACTTCAGATTCAAACTTGGTGTGCGGCTTGATGGTGCCCGGCTTGGCCAGTACCTGACCACGCTCTACGTCTTCACGCTTCACGCCACGCAGCAGTGCGCCAACGTTCTCACCTGCACGACCTTCGTCCAGCAGTTTGCGGAACATTTCAACGCCGGTACAGGTGGTCTTGGTGGTATCTTTGATACCAACGATTTCCACTTCTTCACCAACTTTGACGATACCGCGCTCTACACGACCGGTTACTACGGTACCACGGCCTGCGATGGAGAAGACGTCTTCGATAGGCAT
>NZ_JAPCJD010000082.1:0-18519 GCF_027707845.1 Aeromonas sp. QDB14
TCCGGAACTAGTGATTGGTTCCGGATTGTCCTACAGCAGAAGGATCGGTCAATGGATCCTTAACTGATCAGCATTGCACCTTTGGGTGGCCTCTCTCTTTTTGCCTGTGTACCACTGAACCCGGGCTCCCTATGTCAAGCGGCTACACTCAGGGGCACCATTGACGGGAGAGGACGAAAGGATGAAGAGGGCATGGATCCTGGCCCTGCTGGGGCTGATGGGGAGCGGCGCGGCCGAGGCCGGTGCGGTGCGCTACGAGGTCGAAGGCAAGCCGTTCGAGGGCTATTACCTGGCGGCTGCCGACAAGGAGGCCCCTCTGGTGGTGCTGGTGCACGACTGGGACGGGCTCAACGGTTACGAGATCAAGCGGGCCGAGATGCTGGTGGCCCTGGGCTACAGTGTCTTTGCCGTAGATTTGTTCGGTGCCGGGGTCAGGCCGAGCACGGTGGAAGACAAGAAGCGCCTCACCGGGGCCCTTTATCAGGACCGGACCAGGATGCGCTCCCTGCTGCAAGGGGGATTGGCGGAGGCGGGCAGGCAGGGGGGGCGGCTCGACAATGCGGTGGCCCTCGGTTACTGCTTCGGCGGCGCCGCCGTGCTGGAGCTGGCCCGCAGCGGGGCGGATCTCAAGGGGGTGGTGAGCGTACACGGCGGGCTGGAGACCCCGGCCGGGCAGGACTACAAAGAGGTGAAGGGAGAGTTGCTTGTCCAGCACGGCAGCGCCGACGAGGCGGTCTCTCTGGGTCAGTTTGCGGCGCTGGTGGCCGAGCTGGAGAGCGCCGGGGTGAAGCACGAGGCGACCAGCTACAGCGGTGCTCCCCACGCGTTCAGCGTCTTTGGCTCGGACAACTACCGCGCCGATGCCGATGCCAAGTCCTGGCAGCGTTTCACCGGTTTCCTGAAGGAGGTGACCGGCTCCTGAGGGGGCCGGCTCACGCAGGCCATGGCAGTGCCATGGCTCTTTTTATGCCCGTTTTTCGCCAGCTCAGGGGAGGGCGAGCACCCTCACCCACATGGCCCCCTTGCCCACCTCGCTCCGTGGGCCCGGGGTGAGCAGACCGCTTTCGGGGTCGATGGCATGCAGCGTCACCTCGTGGGATTGCTGCCCGGTCGCGATGAGCCAGTGGCCGCTGTGGTCGATGGCAAAGCCCCGAGGACAGGCCTCGGTCGGGAAGTGGCCGAGGGGGGTGAGGGCGCCATCCTGGGGGGAGACGCCGAACAGGGTGAGCAGGCTGCTGGCCCGTTCGCTGGTGTAGAGAAAACGTCCATCCGGGGTCAGGTGCAGGTCGGCGCCCCAGCGCTCCCCTTCATAGCCTGGGGGCAGCATGTCCAGGCTCTCGCGCGCCACTATCTGTCCGTCCGCCTCCCTGTGGTAGCGATTGAGGGTGGCATCGAGCTCGTTGAGGCAATAGAGATCGCCGTTGTCCGGGTGCAGTGCCAGATGGCGGGGCCCGGCGCCGGGTGCGGTGTGAATGTCCCCCAAGGGATGGGGAACCAGCTTCTCGTCCACCAGGGCAAAGCGGCGCACCCTGTCCTCCTTCAGGCAGGCCACCAGCAGCTCCTGCTCCCCGTTTTGCCCCGCAAGCCAGGTGACCGAGTGGGCCGCCATCAGGTGGTCGAGACGCTGGTGAGGGGGCTGCATCCGCCCCGCCTGATCCTGGCGGGAGACGGTGACGTGGTTGAAGGCGTAGGAGGCGGCAAAGAAGAGGCGGCCGCTGCCATCGGTGCAGGTGTGGGAGGCGCTGCCGAGCAGTGGCGCCGAGGTCGGGGCCCCGAGCCGCCCATCGGCGGCGATGGGGAAGCTCAGCACCCGAAAATCGGGGCGCACCCCCGCATGGAGCCAGCGCCGGTCCGGGCTGATGACCAGGGGCTGCACCTCGCCGCCGGTCTGCACTTCCTGCAGCGGGGCGAGGGTGCCTGCTTCGAGGCGAAACACATGGATCAACCCGCTCACCGGGTTGGCCACATAGACCACTTGTTGCATTGCATCTCCTTTGCGACGGCCATCCGTCGGGTCAAGGGAAAGGGGAGTCCCGGCCTCTCAGGCGGGGATCAGGATCTCGCGAATGACGGGCACCACTGACAGTGCCAGCAGGGCTGCCATTACCTGGTTGAAGCGGCGACGGGCAAGATCGTTTGCCAGCCAGCGCTTGAGCAGGGAACCGCACAGGAGCCAGAGTCCGACGCAGGGGAAAGAGACGATGAAGAAGGTCAGGGCGATGGCGAGGTGCTGCTCAAAGGGGTCGCTCCCCGCGCTGGTGAAGGCGGCGATGGCGCCGGTGGCGACCACCCAGGCCTTGGCATTGACCCACTGGAACAGGGCTCCCTTGAAAAAGCCGAACGGGCGGGCCCCGTTGCTGTCAGTCATCCCGTCCGTCGGGCGGGCGATGAGCCAGGCAAGATAGAGCAGATAGAGGGTGCCCGCGCACTTGATGAACATGTGGAGTTCGGGGAAGCGGGTAAAGAGCTGGCCAAAGCCCAGCCCCACCAGCAACAGCATCAGGGTGAAGCCGACGCAGATCCCCATGAGCAGGGGCAGGCTCTTGCGTACCCCGACGCTGGCGCCGGCGCTCATCACCATGATGTTGTTGGGGCCGGGGGTGACCGATGCCGAGATGGCAAAGAGCACCACGGCGTAGAGAGAGTCCATTGGGTTCCTCGTGTAGACAGTCCGTTGTCTTCCCTATATTGGGGGCGATCTGCGCTTTCCAAGGCGGGGGGCGGGCAGAAAAAAACAGGCCCCGTGACGGGGCCTGTGAAGCGGGCGGGATCAGACGGGCTGGTTCCCTGCCGGCGGCAGCGCCGGGCGGGATTCCACCTTCTGTTCGTCTCCCTGCATGTTCTTGATGTAGACGTCCATCTGGTTGAACGCGATCTCGATGCCATGCTCGCGGAACAGCACGTCGATGCGGCGGTTCAGCTCGTCGATGGCCGGGTTGCGATCCCCCAGCTCGCTCACGAAGAAGCGCAGCTCGTGATCCAGGGTGCTGGGCCCGAAGGTGAGGAAGTAGACGATGGGGGCCGGGTCTTTCAGCACCCGGCTGTTCTCCATGGCGGCCTGCATCAACAGCTTGCGGGTCAGATCCAGATCCGAGCCATAGGCCACCCCGACCCGGGCGATGACCCGGGTGACGGTGTCGGACAGGGACCAGTTGATGAGCCGCTCTATCATCAGCTGCTGGTTCGGGATGATCACCTCCTTGCGGTCGAAGTCGGTGAGGGTGGTGGAGCGGATCCTGATCTTGTTGACCGTGCCCGAGATGGTGCCGATGGTGACGGTGTCGCCGATCCGCACCGGGCGCTCGAACAGGATGATGATGCCCGAGATGAAGTTGGAGACGATCTGCTGCATGCCGAAACCGATACCGACCGAGAGACCGGCGGCCAGCCACTGCAGCTTCTCCCACTGGACCCCGAGCATGGCGAGCGCCGTCAGGCTGCCCACCCCGATCAGGGCGTAGTTGAGCATGGTGGTGAAGGCGTAGGCCGTGCCCTGAGCAAGGCGCAGCTTGGAGAGCACCAGCACCTCCAGCAGGCCCGGCAGGTTGCGGGCCAGCGACAGAGCCGCACCAAACACGAACAGGCCGGTCAGTACGTCGCTCAGGCTGATGGGATAGAGCACGGCGTTGGCCCCGGTCCCCTCGCTCTTGTGCCACAGCACCACGCTGTCGAGGTAGGTGAAGACCGCCACCAGATCAGACCAGAGCCAGTAGAAGGCGACGCCGAACACCAGCAGCAGCATGATGCGGGTCAGACGCAGGGACTGCTGGCTGACCTCTTCCAGATCCATGGGCTGCTCTTCGATGGCTTCGCCCCCTTCCGCATCCTCCTGGGTCTTGTGTTCCCGCTTGGCGACCGCGCGGCGATAGGCCAGACGACGGGCCGCCAGTTCAAGACCGCGCAGGGCGGTGCGATAGACCAGACCCCAGATGATGATGAGGTAGAAGGACTCAATGAGCCTGCCGGTGAGTTTCAGGGCCGTGTAGTAGTAGCCAAGGGCTGCCAGCACCATCAGGGCCACCGGCGCCAGCGCCAGGGCGACGGCGGTCAGGGTCTGCAACATGCTTGCCTCGCCCTTGATGCGGGCGCGGGAGATGGGCAGCACCAGGTAGGCGGTCAGCCCCAGCAGCAGCATGGTCATGCCCTGGCCGATGACGTCGTTGCCAAGCGAGGAGGGCTCCACCACCGCCTTGGTCGACAGCATGATGAGGGGCAGCAGGGGCAGCCAGAGGTAGCGCATGCTGTTGCGCTTGGCCTGCAGTTCGTCCCGCGGCATGCGGAAGTGGGTCTCGCCGATGCCCCCCGGTCGCATCACAGACAGGTAGACGCTGAACACCAGGTAGCCGAGGGCCAGGTTCAGGGTGATCTGGAAGATGAGTCTCGGGCTTAGCAGACCGCAATAGGCGAGCAGCAGGCCGGCGGCCAGGATGAAGAGGGTGCCCGGCAGGCGTTGCAGCACGCTGAACAGCAGGGCACGGGGGGTGTGCCACTGGCTGTCCTGACGAAAACGTCCCAGATCCTTGACGATCTTCTTCTGGCGCTCGAGCAGGGTGCCGCGCTTCCACAGCAGCAGGCCGCCCACCAGCAGCAGCGGCAGGGAGAGCAGGGAGACCGCCAGCAGCATGTCGCCCCAGCCGCTCCAGTCCGGTTTCAGCACCCAGTCGGAGGCCTGCTTGAAGGCCTGGGCCGGCCAGGTGATGAACCACTTGGCGTCGATGGGCTTGTTGCTGCTCACCCAGAAGATGTGCTGTTGCAGGGTGAACTCGATGGAGGCATAGACCCGGGTCAGCTGCTGCTGGGTCAGTTGCAGGCTGATGGCGTTGGTGAGCTGGGCATCCATCTGGCGGTTGAGCTGATCCAGCAGGCCGATGCGGGTGTCGATGAGCTTGGCAAGTCTGGCCCTGTCTTCGTCGCTCACCGTCTCGCCGCTGCTGGCGATGAGGTTGTCCAGATACTGGTTCTTCTGGAACAGCTGGTCACGCTGCTGGCTCAGTTCGAACTGGGCCAGGTGCAGGTCGGCGATCTGCTCCTCCAGGTTCTTCACCAGGGTGGAGGGGGCCGCTTCCAGTTGCTGGTAGAGCTGATAGAGGATGCGCGAGAGCAGCAGGTTGCCCTTGAGCATCTGCACCTGTTCGTTGAGGTTGCGCTCGGTCTGGGTGCCGCGCTCCAGCATGCTCTTCGCCTGCAGGTTCTTCTGGGCCAGGGTGTTGAGGCTGTTGGTGGAGCTGATGAGTTGCTGGCTGAGCTGGTAGTTGAGCTCCTGCTCTTTTTGCACCAGGGGGTTGTCTTCGGCGGTCACCAGTTCGCCGGTCTCTTCGGCGGTCTTTTCGGTGTCCCCCAGGCGCTTGGCGCTGCTCTGCTCCTGCAATGCCTGCAGTTTCTGCTCTTCACTGGCGAGACGGGCACTCTGGTAGTCCCGTTGCTTGACCACCAGATCCTGCATGCTGGTGCGGTTGTCCAGCTCCTTTTGCAGGTTGGCCAGTTGCAGATCCAGCAGGGCCAGTTCGGCATTAAGCTTCATTTTCTCGGCGCTGCTCACCCCGTCCCCGGCGTTGAGGCGGGTGCGGATCTCCTGGCTGCGCTGATAGGCGCGGCTCATGCTGGCCTGGGCCCGCTCCGGCAGGGTCTGCAGGTTGGTGATCTGGCTGCCGATGGTGCCAAGGGCCTCCTGGGCCGCCTGCATGTTGGCCATGATCTCGGGTTGGCGGGCATCGAGCTCCGCCAGGCTCATGGTGGCGTATTCGTTCTTGAGCTGCTCCGGGCTCTTGCCCTGGGTCAGGGCGTCGAGCTTGGCGCCGATCTCCTTGAGCTCTGCCGGCAGGGTGCGCAGGCGTTCGCTCTGGGTTTTGGCCTTGCTCTTCTCCTTGTCGATGCTGTCGAGGAGGGAGAGGGTGTCAGTCAGGAACTTCTGGTCCGCCTGCTGGCTGGCCGTGGGGGTGTCCGATTTGCCGAGGGCGTCGAGCGCCCGCTGCACGGTGGCGCGCTGGGGCAGATCCTGCGCCAGGGTGCTCGGGGTCCAGAAGGTGATGAGTAAACAGAGCAGCGGCAGCAGGGTGGCCGAGGCTCTTTTGAAGCGTGTTGAGAGCATAAAGCGTCCGGGTGATTATGCGATGTTCGGGGGATTTTCCACCAGGGTAAAATCCGCGTGGATTCTAGCACCGGCGCAAGAGGGGCAGCAGGGGGAGAGATAAAAAAAAACGGCGCCCGCAGGCGCCGCTTTCATCGGTTCAGGACTGATTACAGTACGTGAACGGAGGCGGTGTTGGTGGTACCGCTCGGTACCAGGGCACCGGAGACCATGACAACCACGTCACCCTTCACGCCCATGCCGATTTCCAGCGCGGCTTCTTTGCCGATGCGATAGAAGTCGTCGGTGGAGGCGATGGAGTCAACCACGTGAGCAACCACACCCTTGGTCAGCACCAGCTGGGCAGCGGTCTTCTTGTTGGTGGTGATGGCCAGGATCCAGGCTTTCGGGAAGTACTTGCGGATGGCCTTGGCAGACTTGCCGCCTTCGGTGGCAACCACGATCAGCGGGGCGTCCAGCTTCTCGGAGGTCTCTACCGCGCCTTTGCAAACCGCTTCGGTGATGCGCAGCTTGTTGCTGTCGTTGGCAGCAGACAGGTTGGAGGGCATCACGGCATCGGTACGCTCGCAGATGGTGGCCATGATGGTCACGGCTTCCAGCGGGTACTTGCCCTTGGCGGACTCACCGGACAGCATGACTGCGTCGGTACCGTCCAGGATGGCGTTGGCCACGTCGCCAGCTTCGGCGCGGGTCGGACGCGGGTTCTTGATCATGGAGTCCAGCATCTGGGTCGCGGTGATGACCACTTTGCGGGCCTTGTTGCACTTCTCGATGATCATCTTCTGGGCGAAGATCACTTCTTCTACCGGGATCTCGACACCCATGTCGCCACGGGCAACCATGATGCCGTCGGAGACAGCCAGGATCTCGTCGAAGTTGTCCAGGCCTTCCTGGTTTTCGATCTTGGAGATGATCTGGATGTTCTCGCCGCCGTGGGCTTTCAGGTGCTCACGGATTTCCAGCACGTCTTCTTTCTTGCGAATGAAGGAAGCGGCAACGAAATCAACGCCTTGCTCGCAACCGAAGATGAGGTCGCGCTTGTCTTTCTCGGCCAGGGCCGGCAGCTTGATGGAGACGCCCGGCAGGTTGATGCCCTTGTTCTCGCCCAGGTCACCGTTGTTGAGCACTTTACAGATCACTTCGCGCTCGGTGATTTCGATGACGTCCAGGCCAATCAGGCCGTCGTCAACCAGGATGCGGTTGCCGACGCGCAGGTCGCTGGCAAAGCCGGCATAGGTGACGGCGACTTTGTCTTTGTTGCCCACCACGGTCTGGTCGGTGGTGAAGGTGAAGGTCTGGCCGGCGACCAGGGAGACGTCGTTGCCGCCTTCGAGCTTGATGGTGCGGATTTCCGGACCCTTGGTGTCCAGCAGGATGGCTGCGTGCTTGCCGGTTTCGGCCATGACAGCGCGCAGGTTGCTGATGCGACCACCGTGTTCGGCGTAGTCGCCGTGGGAGAAGTTCAGGCGCATGACGTTCATGCCGGCATCCAGCATCTTGCCCAGCATTTCTTTGGATTCGGTCTTGGGACCGATGGTGCAGACGATTTTGGTCTTTTTCATGTCAGTCTTCATGGTTAAGGAATTTCCGCCGTGCAATATACACCAGTTTTTGGATACTTTTTATGATCCAGAAACAACGTTTTGAGCGAAAACGGCCTCAATTTGAAAGATAACGTTTTCGATCACAGCTCATTTTAGGGGCTAAAATAATTGATTTTCCGCAACTGAGGCCATTTGGTTCCCATTTCTGGCCCCGCATCCTGCCCGATCCCATGTTGTTAAATGACAAACAACAGGGCCCCATTGCGGGGGCGATCCGGCCCGATGCCGTTGGCCGTCATCCAGTGTAGTCACTCCCTCCCGCGGCGTCAGGACGAAGCAACGCAAGGCTGGAGCCGGTAGGCCTACAGCGGAAAAAAACGCCGCCCCTCCCGGCACGCCGGGAGGGGCGGCAGCCCTCTGGATCAGCCGAAGAACCAGTAGCCGCGGTTGACCAGCCGGGTCAGCAGTTGCAGGAAGCCCGCCTGATCGGCCAGTTCCACCAGCGCGTCCTGGGTGATGATGTCCTTGTCGCACAGGAGTGCGATGGCGGCCGGATCCTCGCTTGGCAGGGTCCAGGCTTCGCCGTCGATGTAGCAGGTGCGGCTCTCGCCGCTGAACCAGACGCTGCGCAACCCCGGCACCTTGATGGCGGGCTCCCCCTGGCTCAGCAGGTCGGCCACCTCGTCGGCGCTGTAGTCCGGCTCCACCGGATTGACGTCCAGATCGTGCTTGGCCTCGGAGATCATGGTGCCGAACCACTCCTTGAACAGGGTCTCGTCGTCGAGGGCCTGTTGCATCAGCTCCCGCAGGCGGTGCAGCTCATGGGGCTGGATTTCCCCGTGGCGGGCGCGGGGCTGGAGGTCCGGGTCGCCGTAACGTTCGGTGCGGATCTCGTTGTCGATCAGGTGATCGGCAAAGGAGGAGACAAGGGCCTTGGCGTCCGGTGCGCGGAAACCCACCGAGAAGTTCAGGGAGGGCTCGATGGCGTAGCCCTCGTGGGGGAATCCGGGCGGGATGTAGAGGGTGTCGCCTGGCTCCATGATGACGTCGATGATCGCCTCGAACGGCTCGCAGTGCAGCAGGGCCGCGTGGGCGGCGAACTCGTTCAAGGGCTTGGCATCGCCGACCCGCCAGTGGCGCTTGCCCTGACCCTGGGTGATGAAGACATCGTAGTTGTCGATGTGGGGGCCGACACCGCCGTGAGGGGTGGAGAAGCTCACCATCACATCGTCAAAGCGCCAGCCCGGGATGAACTGGAAGGGCACCGCCAGCTCGTGCACCTCGGGTACCCAGTGGTTGCACGCCTGCACCAGCACGGTCCAGTTCTCTTCCCCCAGGTGATCGTAGGATTCGAAGGGGCCGTGGGCCGCCTCCCACTGGTTGTTGAAGCGGGTGACGAGGCGCGATTCAATCACCTCCTCCATGGCCAGACCCGCCAGCTCGTCCGGGCTGATGGGATCCTGAAAGTCGGTGAAACCGCCCTTGATGAGGAGCGGGCGCTTCTGCCAGTAGTGCTCGAGGAAGTGAGCGATATCCAGATTGAGTTGGTACATGGTGCTTCTCGTATCTTGTGAGAGGGCTTGCCCAAGGCGGGCTTGGGCAAGGGCTCTGAAATGGCCCGATAGAGGGTGATCATATCAAATGGGCCAAAATCAACGGGTGCCCTGCCGTCATGACAGAGCCCCCGCCGGTTCGGTTACATCACTTATTTCAGCAGATCGACCAGACGCTGGGCGTCGCCGATGTAGTTGGCCGGGGTCAGCTTCTTGAGCTCGACCTTGACCGCTTCCGGCAGTGCCAGGGTGTCGATGAAGGTGCGCATCCCTTCGGCGTCGACGCGGCGACCACGGGTCAGCTCTTTGAGCTTCTCGTAGGGCTTCTCGATGCCGTAGCGGCGCATCACGGTCTGGATGGGTTCCGCCAGCACTTCCCAGTTGGCGTCCAGATCGGCGGCCATGGCGTCCGCGTTGGCTTCCAGCTTGGAGATGCCCTTCAGGGTCGCCTGATAGGCAATCAGGGAGTAACCCACCGCCACACCCAGGTTGCGCAGCACGGTCGAGTCGGTGAGATCACGCTGCCAGCGGGAGATGGGCAGTTTGCTCGCCAGGTGCTGGAACACGGCGTTGGCCAGACCCAGGTTGCCTTCGGAGTTCTCGAAGTCGATGGGGTTGACCTTGTGGGGCATGGTGGAGGAGCCGATTTCGCCGGCGATGGTGCGCTGCTTGAAGTGACCCAGGGAGATGTAACCCCAGACGTCACGATCAAAGTCGATCAGGATGGTGTTGAAGCGGGCCAGGGCGTCGAACAGCTCGGCGATATAGTCGTGGGGCTCGATCTGGGTGGTGTAGGGGTTCCAGGAAAGGCCGAGAGAGGTGACGAACTCCTCGGAGAACTGGTGCCAGTCCACATCCGGGTAGGCGCTGATGTGGGCGTTGTAGTTGCCCACGGCACCGTTGATCTTGCCCAGCAGCTCCACCGCCATGATCTGCTTGAGCTGGCGCTCCAGACGGTAGGCGACGTTGGCCATCTCCTTGCCCATGGTGCTCGGGGTCGCCGGCTGACCGTGGGTACGGGAGAGCAGCGGCATGTCGCGGTACTCGACGGCCAGGCGTTTGATCTCGCCGATGAGCTTTTCGCAATAAGGCTTGATCACCTCTTCCCGGGCGGTCTTCAGCATCAGGCCGTGGGAGTTGTTGTTGATGTCTTCCGAGGTGCAGGCGAAGTGAATGAATTCGCTGACGGCGGCCAGCTCCGGGTTCACTTCCACCTTCTCTTTCAGGAAGTACTCCACCGCTTTCACATCATGGTTGGTGGTGCGCTCGATCTGTTTGATGCGGGCGGCATCCTGCTCGTTGAAGTTGCTGACGATGCCGTCAAGCACGGCATTGGCTGCCTCGCTCAGGGCAGGGACTTCCGGGATCCCGGCGTGGCTGGCCAGTTTTTGCAACCAGCGCACCTCGACTTCGACGCGAAAACGCAGCAGACCGAATTCGGAGAAGATAGGGCGCAGGGCATCGGCCTTGTCGCCATAACGACCGTCAATCGGGGAAACGGCAGTCAGCGCGGACAGCTCCATGGGGTGAACTCCTGATGATTGGTGTGGGGGTTAAAATCGTTTGGCCAGTTCCACCATCTTCTTGCGGGCGAAGATGATCTGGGTACGGCTGCCGCCGAGCTGGCGCCACAGCACCACGGCGCGGATGCCTGCGAGCAGCAGGGCGCGCACCTTGTGCTGCACCAGGGGCTGCTGCAGGAAGAGCGGGGTGCCCGCCACCTGGATGCGCGGCCCGATGGGGCTGATAAGGTCGCTGTAGATGCTCGCCATGTTGGCCAGGATCTGCTCGTCGAGCAGATCGAAATGCTGTTGCTGGCGGCCGATCTGGCTGATCCGCTCCCCCAGCATGTTGAGGATGTCCTTGCGCTTGGCGAGCTTGCGCTCCAGCGCGATCAGGCTCACCACGTAGCGGGTCAGCTCGGCATTCTTCTGGCTGCCGTCGGCCCCCAGCTGTTCCACCAGGGCGCGATAGCCGTCGCGAATGGCCAGGTGGCTGCCGAACACTTCCAGCGGCTGCGTGGGGTTGGTGACCAGAATGCTTTGCAGGCTCTCGCGCAGGGAGGCTTCGTCGCAGGAGCCGTCACGGGCCACTTTCTGCACCAGATAGGCGGCCTGGCAGATGCCTGCGAAGGCCATGGTTCTGTCTTGGAATTTGTCGCTCATATCTTCACAGCCCTGTTCTGTTCTTTCACCGGCCGATGCCATGATCCGGCCTGGACGTTGCCAATCATGTATCGCTGCCTTGTGCTGTTTTTTCTTTGTCCCTTCTCCCGCGAGGGGAGAAGGGAGTACAGCGCGGACGCTCGTGAGCGCCCAGCCCTTAGACCGGATGGCTGAAACGTTGTTCGATGATGCCGCCGCCCAGACACACTTCCCCGTCGTAGAAGACGGCGGACTGGCCCGGGGTCACCGCAGCCTGTTTCTCGTCGAAGATGACCCGGATGGTCTCATCGTCGATGGGCTGGATCAGGCAGGGGATATCTTCCTGACGGTAACGGGTCTTGACGGTGCAGCGGCGCGGCGCGCGAATGGGGGTGCGATCCACCCAGTGCAGCTGGCTCGCGACCAGGCCGTCGGAGTAGAGACGGGGGTGTTCCCCTTGCGCCACCACGAGCGTGTTGCGCTCCACCTCTTTGTCCACCACGTACCAGGCCTCTTCGGTGGCATCTTTGCGACCGCCGATGCCAAGCCCCTTGCGCTGGCCCAGGGTGTGGTACATCAGCCCCTGATGCTCGCCGATGATCTTGCCGTCCACGGTTTCGATGGGACCGGGCTGGGCGGGCAGGAACTTGGCCAGGAAGTCCTTGAACTTGCGCTCACCGATGAAGCAGATGCCGGTGGAGTCTTTCTTCTTGGCGGTGATGAGATCCAGCTGCTCGGCGATGCGGCGCACCTCGGGTTTTTCCAGATCCCCGACCGGGAACAGGCTCTGACCCACCTGGGCTTCGCTCAGGGTATAGAGGAAGTAGCTCTGATCCTTGTTGGTATCCAGACCGCGCAGCAGGCGCGGGCGGCCGGTGCTGTCGTCACGGCGCACATAGTGGCCGGTGGCGATGTAGGTGGCCCCCAGCTCTTCGGCGGCGAATTCCAGGAACGCCTTGAACTTGATCTCCTTGTTGCACAGGATGTCCGGGTTCGGGGTGCGACCCGCCTTGTACTCTTCCAGGAAGTGCTCGAACACGTTGTCCCAGTATTCGGCGGCGAAGTTGATGGTGTGGAGTTTCATCCCCAGCTTGTCGCAGACGGCCTTGGCATCAGCCAAATCCTGGGCGGCAGAGCAGTACTCGTCCGTGTCGTCTTCTTCCCAGTTCTTCATGAACAAGCCTTCGACCTGATAGCCCTGCTGCTGGAGCAGGTAGGCCGAGACGGAAGAATCCACGCCGCCGGACATGCCGACGATCACCTTGATTTGGCTGTTGTCTGTCATTAGTCGAAGTTACCAGTTCGTTTAAACGGGGCGTATTCTACCAGAGTTTTGCGCCCCCGGTCACATCTCCCTGCCGCCGTTCTCCTTGGAAGCCCGGCGGCGGGAAATCGTTTTTCTTGTCTCGGCCCCATAGCGTCAAAAAGAGCGTCCAATGGCGCTTAGATGAAGGCCTTGAGTGCCGACAGCGGCAGGCGGGTGCCTGCCAGATAGTCCTGGATACACTGCCACACCAGGGGGCTTCGCAGGGCGGGCTTGCACTCGGCAATCTCCTCCAGGCTGAGCCAGTGACAGGCCAGTACGTCACCGTCGGGATCCTCTGGATGGTGCTGACCGGGCGACTTTTCAAGGTCGAAGATGACGGCGGTGCGCACAAAGGTGGCCTCGCTGTCCGCCGGTTTGAAGAGGTAGACCCCAAGCCAGCCGGTGGGCGCGGCGGTGAGTCCGGTCTCCTCCTTCAGCTCGCGGCAGGCCGCCTGGATGAGATCTTCTCCCGGCTCCACGTGGCCGGCGGGCTGGTTGAAGCGGCGCTGGCCCGCAATCTCCTCTTCCACCAGCAAGAAACGCCCCTGCCAGTGCACCAGAGCGGCCACGGTGAGGCGGGTGGGCAGCGGTGGGTGATCGCTCATAAGGACTCCTTGTCTTGTTGGCTGTGCCCCGGCAGGGGCGCTCGATGCAGATCCGCTGTCGCCTTCATTCAGAGGGCTTGGTGCGAGCCGGACGGCGGGCGGTGGTGCGCCCGCCGCTGCGATTGGCCTGGCGCGGGTCTGCCCCGCGGCGGTCCCGCCCCCGGGCTGGATCCTGATCTGTTGGCCGGGCGGTGCGGGGGGCACTGCGGCCAGTGCCCCCGGCTGCGGCGGATGCCCGTGGTTTGCCTTGCGTGGCGGCTGGTCGTGGCGCGGTTGCCAGCTCGGGGGCGGGCAGGGCGCGGCTCTCTCCCGGCGCCAGACCATCGAGGGTCCACTCCCCGATGGCGTAGCGGATGAGGCGCAAGGTGGGGTGGCCGATGTGGGCGGTCATGCGCCGCACCTGGCGGTTGCGCCCCTCCACGATTGTTATCTCGAGCCAGCAGGTGGGGATCTCTTTGCGCTCGCGAATGGGCGGATTGCGTGGCCACACCACAGGGTCATCCATGATGCGCGCCCCGGCGGGCAGGGTCATGCCGTCGTTGAGTTCCACACCGGCGCGAAGGGCGGCCAGTTTCTCCTCGCTCGGGATGCCTTCCACCTGCACCCAGTAGGTCTTGGGGGTCTTCTCTCCCGGCTGGGTGAGGCGTGCCTGCAACTTGCCATCGTTGGTGAGCAGCAAGAGCCCTTCGCTGTCTCGATCCAGCCTGCCCGCGGCATAGATGCCGGGCTCTTTGATGTAATCCTTGAGGGTCTCGCGGCCCGCCTCGTCGGTGAACTGGCAGAGCACCATGTAAGGCTTGTTCAGGAGCAGCAGCTTGCGAGCCGCCGGGGCGGGGGCCGGTTTGCGCTCGTTGACGCTCCCTGGGTGCCGGGCCTCCCGGCGTTGGGATGGGCGCGCCGTGGTAGGCCCGCTGGCCGTGCGGCCTGCGTCAGGGCGGGCGGAGAGGGAGAGACGGGGGCGGGCTGATTTCATCGCATGCATACCAAAAACAGGGGATGGCGGAGTGTACCACAGGGGGCGGCCATCAGGGGGAGGGCGGGGCTTCCCTCTCGGGTCAGGGGGAGGCGGTGTCCGGCGCCAGTGCGAGGGAGAGGCGCAGCATGTCCTTGTGCTGGATGCCGTGCTCCATCAGGGGCTCGGGATAGTGGATGAGGAAGTGATCCTTCACGACGGCATGGACGCGAAAGCCGTGGCGCTGGTAATAGGTGAGCTGGTGGCCGAAGCTGCCGGTACCGAGCTCGACGCGGCCTATCCCCTTCCCGGCCAGGTTCTCCAGCACGAAGCGCAGCAGGCCGGAGCCGATGCCCTGCTGCTGGCGGTTGGGGGCAACGGCGATGTTGAAGATCTCGGCGGTTTGCTCCCCCACCAGGCCCGCCACGCAGGCCCCCACGACCTCGTTGTCCGCCAGGGCGGCAAAGCCCCAGGCCCCGGGCAGGTAGGCGGCGATGCGCGACGCGGCGGGATCGGCCTCCAGCAGCAGGGCCAGCGGCAGGTGGGCGGGGTTCATCTCGACAAACGTCATCCTTGTTTCTCTCCCTGTTTGTGACGGCGCGCGCCGCGCAGCACGATGGCGGGCTTGACCGATGTGGTGGCCCGGACGGCGTTCCTCTCGCACGGCATCTCGCCCGGTGTGGATGCCACCAGCCGGATCAGGGTCTGCCACGGCTGCTTGCCGTGGGCACGCCCTTGCCCCTGTGCCTCGATAGGATTCACACGCGTCTCAGTGGGCGTCATGCCGGGGAACAGGGGGGCTGGTCCCCGGGATCGGCACCGGGCGGTTGAGCAGGAAGACCACCTCGCCCCGGTAGTGGGGGGAGGCGGCCAGTGTTGTCTGCCAGGCGGGATCCCACTCCCCATCCTGCACCAGCCCTACCTTGAACGGGATGGTCAGGTGCGCCATGGCGGGCAGATAGGCCTGATAGCCCGGCACCGTGCGCGTGCCCTGATAGGTCTGGATCACCAGCTCGTCCACGGGCAGGCGATTGAGCTCTGCCACGTCCCCCGTTTTCGCCCAGTCGAGCAGCCCCGTCACGCTGAGCTTGCACCCGGGAGGCAGGGCGCGCCGCAGTTGTTGCAGGGCGTTGCCATAGCGATCGAGCTGGCGGGTCGCCGCATCGAAGTCGATCTGGATGCCCGCCACCCTGGCCCCGGCCGCGCGCCACCCCTCGTAGAGGCGCACCAGCACCTGCTCGTGGGCGGGGGAGAGGGGGAGGGCGTTGACACGCACCACCAGCCAGACCTGCCCGGCCTTGAGGGGGGAGGGAACCCGCCCCAGCTTGACGAAGCGGGAGCCGCCGGGCCTGTCCAGGATCTCCCCCTGATGCAGATAGAGGGTGCTGGCCTGTTCCAGTACCGGCTGGTGGCGGGTGGCGGACCAGAGCCAGAAGGCGTCATAGGCGCTGGCATCGACACTGGCCTCAAGGGGGGTGGCCAGGGCCGTCAGCAGCAGCGCCAGAAGGGCGCGTTCAGGGGGGGTGCTCATGGCTCACCAGTAGTATTTGAGGGATCTGGCCCACACCGAGTTGCCATAGCGCTGCTTGAGGGTGTTGAACCAGGCCTGCCGGGTGCGTTTGGGGATCTCCTGGCTGTCGCAGCTGTTGTAGCCGGAGGGGGCATAGCACTGGATGGCGCGATAGAGGGCATAGCTCTTGTCTTCGGGCTCCGCCTTGGGGTTGGCCATCACGGCCTGATAGAGGGCGAGGCGACTCGGGAACGTGGGGCGCTCGTCTTGCGCCAGCCCCCAGATCATCTCGCGATCCTGCCACAGGTCGATATGGGGATCCCGGCTGCGCAGATACTCCCCGAAGCAGTTGAGGGCATGACCATCGTCGGGGCGCTGCACCAGGGTGCCAAGGGTCTGGGCCAGATCCCGGCAGTGGTAGCCCTGGGGCGTCCCCTCTCCGCGCCACTGGAACACCGAGAGGCGCACATCCCCGTTGGGCACGGGCTCCCAGGGCGCGTCGGCGGGAGGGGTCGCCTCCTTGTAATCGGCGGGGATGAGGGCCACATCCTGCAAGAAGGTGGCCGGGTCGCTGGCGATGAGATCCCGCACCAGCAGGGTATGGAGCGCAATCTGCCGCTCCGCCGCGCTCGGGCCCTGACTGGCTTGCTGGCGTAACAGAGCGGGTTCGGCCTCCTGCTTGAGCACGGCCGCGCGGATGCGCAGCTGGGTGATGGGGCTGCCCGGCTGGAAGATGGCGGCTGTGTTGCCGGTGCGCACCCAGTGATCCGCCAGCACGTTCTCCACGAACGCCTGCTGGGCCTGACCCAGGGGGGAGGCCACCAGTGCCATCAGGGCCTGCTCGGCCTTGTCGAAGGCCTTCATGCCCTGCCAGGCCCAGATGCGCAGCATCTGGTGGCTGAATGCCAGGGTGGCGTCCTCCTGCCCCGGGGAGGGCAGGGCCAGCACCTGCTCGAACTGATTGTCCAAAAAGAGGGCGTAGGCCTTGAGATAGGCCGCCTGCGCCTGGTGACCGGTTTTTTGCAGGTGCGCGATGGCGTCGTCCAGTTGGGCATCTTGCCAGTCCCGCGGCCGCTCATAGGTCGGTCTGAGACCCCGCAGGGCATTGACGAACAGCAGCGCCGGCTGGGCCGAGTCCTGATAGGCCGCCTGATAGCGATAGGCATCGCCACTGAGCAGGGTGAGATCGATCTCGTTGACCAGGGCCTCCAGCGCCGGCAAGGGCTGGCGGGTTGCCATGGCGTCGTCATAGGCATCCCGCAGGGCGCCGAGATCACCGGACATCCACTGGATGCGTCTGAACAGTCCTCTGGTCGAGCTGGCGTAGCGCCCTTGTGGGTAGGCCACCAGATAGGCCTGACCCTGGGCCATGGCGCGGCGAAGGGCCTCCTTGTCGCTCCTGGTCACGTCCTGATCGCCGTATTCGTCCTTCGCCTCCTTCATCGCGAGGTTGATCTCCGTGCGCATCACCATGTAGGTCGCGCTCTCGGCCACCCAGGGGGCCTTGGCCTGCTGCAAGGCGGCAAAGCCTGCGCGGGCCTCCTCGAAGCGGCTCTCGTAGAAGTGCCGGGCGGACTGCAGATACCCCTGCCACTCCAGGGCAGCATCGCTCATTTCGGTAGCGGGGGCCGGGCTCTCCTGCTGCCCCAGGATCAGCAGACGGCTTCGCAGCAGCGACGTGCGCTCCGGGGCGGGCACCTCGCTCTGCTCGAGGGCGTCCAGAAACGCGCTGACCGAGGAGAGGGAGTTGGAGATGGCGTGGCCGTAGAGGGAGTCGTGGCCCGCGTAGTGCTCGAGCAGCGGGGGGAGGGACGGGTCGTAGGCGGCCAGCCGGCTGCCGAGCTGCTCGCGCAGCGCCGGGTCCTCCACCTCCTCCGGCTGGGGGAGGCGGGTGAGGTAGAACAGCGGCTGGCTGCGCTCGTTCAGCGGATCTGCCGGCAGGGTGAAGGGCAGGGGGTGATGCTGGGCATCCCCCAGCAGCATCAGCAGGTTGCCCCGGGTGTCGTTCTCGTTGAGATAGAGCGGATAGGTGGGGAGAGGGCAGTCGGTGAGCCAGAAGCCGCACCCGTCACCGTCACCGGAGGCGAGGGCGGGCAGTGCAACCAGCGTCATCGCCAGCACTGAGCAGTGGGTCAGAGATGTCATGGGATCGCTATCCGTTTGTGGGCCCGCGCCGTGCGTGATGCCCGGGCCGGAAAAGGGTTTTGCAGTGGCGGGCAATAGTACGAAAGAGGGTCACAAACGACAACCCATTCTGACCTGGTCGGCGCTCTCTCTGTCAGGACGCCTGCGCCATCTCCCTGCCCCGAGCATGTGCTCTTTGCTGCTTCGCGGATGTCAGCATCTGCCATCGCCATACAAAAAGGGCGAATGTGGATGCTTATATCGGGGGCTCTTCGGTGCGAAAGAGCGCCTTGCCGCAGGCGAGGCAGGTGTGGCGAAAGCGATGATCAGGCCAGCCGGTCTGGGGGTGGCCCAGCACCTTGTCGGAGCCGCAGGCGCAGCAGCGCGCCCCATGTTCATCGTCGATGGCGCATTCGGGATGCTGGTGCAGGTAGTCGGCGCGGGTGGACAGGCGCAGCCAGTCGGGCTGGGCATGGCGCTGGTTCCAGAAATAGCACCCATAGAAGGTGCCTGCGGCGACGGGCAGGGCAAACCACCAGAAGAGATCCATGTCATGACTCCGACGAGAGGGGATGAGGGCGGCAACAACCCGCTCAGCAGGCGTGGTGCGGCTTCATTTTAGGTTCTTCGCGGGATCTTGGGGAAGTGGAAGTTGACAGACAGGGTGCTGGTAAACTGGCTGTCTCCAAACAC
>NZ_JAPCJD010000083.1:0-18128 GCF_027707845.1 Aeromonas sp. QDB14
CCCCCCCCCCCCCCCCCCCCCCCCCCCCCCCCCCCCCCCCCCCCCCCCCCCCCCCGCCCCCCCCCCCGCCCCCCCCCCCCCCCCCCCCCCCCCCCCCCCCCTCTGGTTTCCGACCGAATCGGTTACCTTGTCAGCCTCAGGCCGGGTCGCTGACACCGTCGGTGGAGAGAGTCTTCTGGGAGAGCCAGAGGCCGCTCGCCTTCATCAGATAGCCAAACAGGGCGCCGATGATGAGGGAGGGCAGAATGAGCCGCCACTCGCCTGCGGCGCCGAAGGTGGCACAGCAACCGGCGAAGGTGCCGGGAATGTAGGCGAGCCACTGCTGCCTGGCCTGCACGCACATCAGGGTGGCCACCACCCCTGTCATCAGATAACCCGCCATGCCGGCCCCCCACCAGGTCTCCCCGTGGATCAGCAGGAGTGCCCACAGCATGCCGGTGGTGTTGCACAGCAGGGTCTGCAACAGCGCCTTGTAACCGCCACTCGAGGCGAAGTAGCTGGTGCAGCCGAGGAAGCCGACCCAGGAGATGAGACCGAGTGCGGCGGCCAGTCCACCCCAGACGGCGGAGAGGATCCCGGTCGTGATGGCGATGGCGAACAGTGGGCTCATGGCGTGACTCTCAGTGGTTGAATCCGGAAAAGGAGGCAGCCTACTCCGCGGTAGAGCGGCAGCAAGCGGGGGCCGGATTGTGTGTGATCCCGATCACTCTTTGCAACTCTGGAATACGCTTGCGCTCGCGAAAAAAATTCATTGGAGGCGCCGCAGACCTTGTTCCATAGTTAGAGGCCCTGTCCTGCTCATGGAGTGAGTCTGATGGTGCCAAACGTGATCGTTCCTCTGCTGGTGTTCGTAGTGCTCTTCCTGGCCGGTACCATGGCCAAGGCACTGCCCCTTTACCAACTCATGTAATTCTGTGTGAAATAAAACTCGGCCGGGGCGGGTCTTATGGTTGTCAACCTCATCGTCCCGGGAGTTTTTTCATGTTGATCAAGCGCCGTACTTCTCATCACCCCACCGAACAGGATGTCACGCCGGAAACCGTCTATCAGGATCGTCGCCGCATCCTGAAAGGGCTGGGCCTGGGCGTCGGTGCCGCCACCCTGGCGTTTCCGGTGAAGGCCAGCCTGCTGGATCTCTTCGCATCGGACAAGCCGGCCCCCGTGGCCCCCACCAGACCCCTCGACATCCGTGCCGCGACCCGGCCAGAGGGATTGATCCTCACCCCGGAGGAGAAGGCCACCACCCACAACAATTTCTACGAGCTGGGGACCGACAAGGGGGACCCGGCCCGCAACGGCCATTACCTCAAGCCCGAGCCCTGGACCCTGAAGGTGGAAGGGGAGGTAGCCAAACCCTTCACCCTGGATGTGTGGGATCTCATCAACAAGAGCACGCTGGAGGAGCGCATCTATCGGCTGCGCTGCGTGGAGGCCTGGTCCATGGTGCTGCCCTGGAGCGGCATTGCGCTGGCGGATCTGATCCGCCGTGCCGAACCCACCAGTCGCGCCAAGTTCGTGGCCTTCGAGACGCTCTATGATCCGGAACAGTTACCGGGGCAGGCCTCCCGTGCCCTGGGGGGCGGCATCGATTATCCCTATGTGGAGGGCTTGCGCCTCGACGAGGCCATGCACCCCCTCTCCTTCCTCGCCATGGGGCTCTATGGCAAGACCCTGCCCGCCCAGAACGGGGCTCCCATCCGGCTGGTGGTGCCCTGGAAGTACGGCTTCAAGAGCATCAAGAGCATCGTCTCCATCCGCCTGGTGGAGGAGATGCCCCCCACCACCTGGAACCTGCTTGCGCCGAACGAATATGGCTTCTACGCCAACGTCAACCCGAGCGTGGATCACCCGCGCTGGAGCCAGGCGAGCGAGCGTTTCATCGGCGAGGGGGGCATTTTCGGGGCCAAGCGCCAGCCGACCCTGATGTTCAATGGCTACGGCGACGAGGTGGCGTCCCTCTATCAGGGGATGGATCTGCGTAAATGGTATTGAGACTGACGCTCTGCCCGACTGATCTCTTGCCCCCTTCTCCCCTGGTGGGAGAGGGGATGAGAAGCGGGAAAAACATGACGGGAACTGCAATATGACGCCGAGACTGAAAACAGCCCATATCAACGGCTTGCGGGCGCTGGTGCACCTTGGTTCGCTCGGCTTTCTGCTCTGGCTGGGCTATGCCGTGCCAGCCGGGCTGCTGGGGGGGGATCCGGTCCAGGGGCTGACCCATTACCTTGGCAAGGGGGCCCTTCACCTTCTGTTGCTGACCCTGCTGGTGTCGCCGCTCGCCAAGCGCTGGCGCCAGGGGCAGCTCATCAAGTTGCGCCGCCCCCTCGGGCTCTGGTGCACCACTTGGGCGTCCCTGCACTTCATGGTCTGGCTGGGGCTGGATTTGCAGTTCGACTGGGGGCTGATTGGCGGCGAGCTGGTCAAGCGCAGCTACATAGTGGTGGGCATGGTGGCGCTGCTGCTGTTGCTGGCGCTCGGCATCACCTCGATCCCGGCCCTGTTGCGTCGCATGGGGCCGGCCTGGCAGAAGCTGCACAACTGGATCTACGGGGTGGCTCTGCTGGTGCCGATACACTACTGGTGGTCGGTCAAGAGCGGGTGGCAGGAGCCCCTCATCTATCTGGTGCTGGCCTGCGCCCTGCTGTGGTCCCGTCGGGAAAAGCTGCTGCGCCCCTGGCGCAGGCGAGCACAAGTGGCCGGGAGGGGGGCGGCGCAACAGCCGTCACGCCCATAGCAAAAGAGGCCTATTCGGCCTCTTTTTTGGTGATCTCGCCGGTGTTGGCATCGACCTGCAACTGGACGCGCTGATCGTCGGCATTCAGGGTATCGACCTCGAATTTGTCCCCTTCCAGCTCCACTTCCCGAATGTCGTGATACCCTTGTGCCAGCAACAACTTGACCAGTCCGGCCATGTCGAGACGTGTCTGCGCCGCCCAGCCAAAGGTGGAAAAGAGGCACAAGATCAGCAGGATACTGCGTGGGATCATATTCATTCCGGATTCATGGCTGGCACACTATAAACGGCATTATGTTAGGTTTTGAGAGATGAATCACCCATGAATAGCGCGCTGCCCCTGCTTGGATTGCTGCTGCCGATGCTGGTTCAGGCGGCCCAGCCGAACGAGGCCTTGCTGCAACAGGCGGTCAGCGAGGGGCGGGTCCGCCCTTTTCATGAGTTGATGGAGGTGGCCTCCCGCCTGCCGGTGCGCGTGCTGCGCGTCGATCTGGGTGAGGAGGATGGCGTCTGGCTCTACGAGCTCAGGCTCATCGACGAGGAGAACAGCGTCATCAAGGTGGGCTATCGGGCTGACAATCTGGAGATGGTGTGGCTCAAGGGTCACCATCTGGAGCGCCTGTTCGCTCCGCGCCCGCCCCCGGAAGAGGAGTAACGGCGTGAGTCCGCGAACCTACCGTCATCCGGTTCGTCCCCCCAACCGTTGCCGGTGCCGGCACAACCCTGTTTTGGATACCCATGTATGCGCATTCTGATAGTTGAAGATGAAAAGATCCTCGCGGGCCAGCTGGCGGAACAGCTGCGTTTGTCCGGTTTCGTCACCGATCTCTGCCACGATGGCAACGAGGCGGGCTTTCTCGGCGAGACCGAACCCTATGACGCCATCATCTTGGATCTCGGCCTGCCCGGTCGCGACGGCCTGAGCGTACTGAAGGAGTGGCGCAGCAAGGGGATGGACACCCCGGTGCTGGTGCTGACCGCCCGTGGCCAGTTGCACGAGAAGATTGAAGGGCTCAACGCCGGGGCGGACGACTACCTCACCAAGCCCTTCCAGGTGGCGGAGCTGGTGGCCAGGGTGCAGGCGCTGGTGCGCCGGGCGGCGGGGAACGCCAGCTCCATCCTCGAGATCGGTGGCGTGCGTCTCGACATGGCGGCGTCCCAGGTATGGTACGAAGGAACCCCCATCAAGCTCACCGCCCACGAGTTCCGGGTGCTGGGCTACCTGATGCAGCACAGGGGCAAGGTGGTGTCCCGCAGCGAGCTGATCGACCACATCTATGCCCAGGATTTCGATCGCGACTCCAACACCGTGGAGGTGTTCATCGGCCGCATTCGCAAGAAGACCCACGCCGATCTCATCGAGACGGTGCGCGGCCTCGGCTACCGGATCAACGAATGACGCGACCGCAACCGATGGCGGGGTGGGTTGAATGAGGCTGGTACGCACCCTGCGAGGTCGGCTGGTGGTGATCGCCATGGTCTGGTGCGGTCTCTTCCTGTTCGCCACCGGCTTCAGCCTGCAGACCATGATGCGCAACTACTGGCAGGAGGCGGAGGCCGATGGCTTGCGCCTGCAGCTCTACGATCTGCTCTCCCGCCTCGAGATCCAGCCGGACGGCATGCCGGTGGTCACCGAGCCTATGGCCGACCCCCGTTATCGCCAGCCCTACTCCGGCTACTACTGGCAGCTGGAGCTGGGGGAGACGGTGGTCAGTCGCTCCCGCTCCCTGTGGGATGCCCATTTGAGCGCCCACGGCCTGAAGTCGGCCTTCGGCGATCCGGATCTCTTTGTCGGCAAGGGGCCCAACAAGGAGCCCCTGCTCATCATGACCCGTACCGTGCTGCTGCCGGGGTCTGATCGGGTCTTCACCCTGGTGATGGCCAAGGACAGCAGCGCCCTGACCCAGACCCTGAAGAAGACCCGCATCAGCCTGTTCCTCGGCCTCGGCTTCGCCGCCACCGGCCTGGTGCTCGGCTTCATGTTCCAGATCCTCTACGGCCTGCGCCCGCTGCACCTGCTGCGTCGCGAGCTGAGCCGCGTCCATCAGGGTCATCAGGAGGGATTCCGGCTGCGTTACCCCCTGGAGATCCAGCCGCTGGTGGAGGACATCAACCGCCTGCTGCACCACTATGGCGAGCTGCTGCAACGAGCCCGTTCCCACACCGGCAACCTGGCCCACGCCCTCAAGACGCCGCTCAGCATCATGCGCAACCAGGTGACCCAGCTGCCGCCGGAGGATCAGGCCGCCCTCGGCGAGCAGCTCGACCAGATCCAGCGCCACATCGACTATCACCTCGGCAAGGCGCGGGTGACCGGCGCCGCCAAGATCCTCGGGGTGTCGACCCCGGTGCGGGCCCGGGTGGAGTACATCTGCCGCGCCTTCTCCCGCCTCTATCCCGGCAAGACGGTGGACTTGCAGGTGCCGGTCAATCTAGCGGTCGGGGTGGAGGAGCAGGACTTCGACGAGATGGTGGGCAACCTGCTGGAGAACGCCTTCAAGTGGTCCGCCAGCGAGCTGCGCATCTCCAGCGCCGAGCTGGGGGGCTGGATCACCCTGCGCATCGAGGACGACGGTCCCGGCATGAGCGAGGATCAGATCGCCAAGGCGGTGCTGCGGGGGGTGCGCCTCGACGAGAAGGTGCCGGGCTCGGGCCTTGGCCTCAACATCGTCTCGGATCTCGCGGAAGCCTATCGCGGCAGCCTCATCATGGGGCGGGCCGAGCTGGGGGGGCTCGCCGCTTCCCTCTCCCTGCCCAAGGTGGCCAGGGTCGAGTGACGGAGCTCCCCGTCGGGGGCCCCTTTTGTGCCACCGTGCTGGCAAGGGTGCGGCACCCGGCATAAGATACGTCTCTTGTTTCAGGTGTAGGAAGGGTAGCAATGACTGACGATCCTTGGGCTTTGTGCCATCTCGATGATTCGTTCGATGCCTCGGTGCTGGGCACCAAGGGGGCCCAGATCCAGTGGTTCGAGGACAGGGATGCCCTGATCCAGTTCCTGCTGGAGGATTTTGTCGACCTGCTGGCCGACGTGGGCGAGCTGGACGAGGATCAGACCGAGAGCGCCCGCGAGCGCTTCACCCTGCTGGTGGAGCAGAGCCTGGATGATCGCACCCTGATGGATGCCATCAACGATCTCGCCTCCGGCCTGCGCCGTATTGCCTGGCTGGGGCCCCTCTCCGAACTGGCGGAGTTGAGCGACGATTTCGCAAGCGGGCTGCGTGCCTTCTTCTGGAGCCAGTATGACGGTGACGAGGATGACCCAGAGGCCTGGGTGCCGGAAGATCTCTGGCCCCAGCTGGTCGAGTGTGCGGAAGAATATATGGTTGAGGGCGACTTCTGATCCCCCTTGCCAGCACCCTGGCTGCAAGGCGGGTGGAGTATGCGGAAGAGCATATGGTTGAGGGTGACTTCTGATTCTGAACCACACCACAAACTGCGATAAGAAAACGGCGCCTTGATGGCGCCGTTTTTGTTGCTCAGTCCTCTACTCAGCCGTTGGCCGGTACCTCGTGCGCCGTGTTGGCGAGCACTGGCCCGATATACTTCTCTATCTGCAATTGGGCCATGTGGCCGCAGTTGCCCTGGGCCAGACTGGACGAGCCCTCGTCGAAGGTGAGGCAGTTGACGTTGCCGTTCTTGCAGATGCTGCCCGCTTCGCCCGGCTTGGCCGGGTCATACCAGGCCCCTTCGCAGATCCGCACCACGCCCTGACGCACATCTTCGGAGAGCAGGGTGCCCACCAGGATCTGGCCGCGCTCGTTGAAGGCCCGCACCAGATCGCCATCCTGGATGCCGCGCGCCTTGGCGTCGTCAGGATGGATCAGGATCGCTTCGCGGTCGGCGATGGCGAACTTGTCCCGCAGCGGGGTGTTGTCGAGCTGGGAGTGCAGCCGCTGGGTCGGGTGGGAGGTGTTGAGCGACAGCGGATAGCGCGCTGCCGTCTCGCTCTTCACCCACTCCTTGGGCTCATACCACTTGGGATGACCGGCGCAGTCGGCATAACCCATCCCCGCCACCGTGTTGGAGAAGATCTCGATCTTGCCGGACGGGGTACCGAGCGGGTTGAGCAGCGGGTTCTCGCGAAAATCGGCGTGACGGATCCACTGGCGGTTGGCTTCCGGGATCGGGAAGCGGATGTAGTTGTTGGACTCCCAGAACATGTTGAACGGCGGCAGCGCCACACGTGCGCCACGGGCCTGCGCCGCCATGCCGTCGTACATCTGCTTGAGCCACAGCATCTCGTCCTTCCCTTCGGTGTACTGCTCCTGCACGCCCAGCTTGGCGGCGATGGCGCTGAAGATGTCGAAGTCGTTGCGGGCTTCAAACTGGGGGGGCACGCACTGGTGCATGGGGAAGACGTAGCGCTGGGAGTAGTCGCCGCCCATCTCCAGATCGTTGCGCTCGTAGCTGGTGGTGACCGGCAGCACGATGTCGGCGTGTTTGGCGGTGGCGGTCCAGTAGGGCTCGTGGACGATCACGGTCTGGGGTTTGCGCCAGGCCTGCAGCAGGTTGTTGGTGTCCTGATGGTGGTGGAAGGGGTTGCCCCCCGCCACGTAGACCAGCTTGATGTCCGGATAGGTCACCTTGCGGCCGTTGAAGTCGATGGTCTTGCCCGGGTTGGCGAGGCAGTCGGCGATGCGGGCCACCGGGATGGGGGCCGGGCTGTTCTTCGGTGCGCTGCCAGCGGAGATGCCCGCCAGAATGCCGCCCTTGGCGGTGGGGCTGCCACCGGAGGAGTAGTGGTAACTGAAGCCGTAGCCGCCCCCCGGCAGGCCGATCTGGCCCAGCATGGCGGCCAGAGTGACCAGCATCCAGTTGGGCTGCTCCCCGTGGTGCTGACGCTGCATGCCCCAACCGGCCATGATCATGGTGCGCTTGGCGGCCATGTCGAGGGCCAGCTGGCGAATCACCTTGGCCTCGACGCCGCAGATGGCGCTCGCCCACTCGGCGCTCTTGGGCTGGCCGTCCTCCTTGCCGAGCAGGTAGGCGAGGAAGGTGTCGAAGCCCACGGTGTAGCGATCGAGGAAGGCCTGATCGTGCTTCTTCTCGCTGTAGAGGGTGTGGGCCACCCCCAGCATCATGGCCACGTCGGTGTAGGCGTTCGGGGCAATCCACTCGGCATTGGCCTGCTTGGCGGTCTCGTTGTAGACGGGGTCGATGCTGATGACCCGGGTGCCTTTCTCTTTCAGCGCCTTGAAGCCCGCTTGACCTTCGTGATCCGGCATGTTCCAGCTGTTCTTCAGGGTGACCTGGGCGTTGACCCCCCAGAGCACCACCAGTTCGGCGTGCTCCACCACGTTGGGCCAGGCGGTCTGCTGCTCGTACACCTCGATGGAGCCCATCACGTGGGACATGATCACCTGAGCCGCGCCGGTTGAGTAGTCACCGGCATAACCGGTGAAGCCGCCCGAGAGGTTCATCAGGCGGTGCAGCAGGGTGCGGCTGTTGTGGAACATGCCGACACTCTTCCAGCCGTAGGAACCGGCGTGGATCGCCTGCGGGCCGAAATCAGACTGGACGCGCTGGATCTCGCCGGCCACCAGGTCGATGGCCTTTTCCCAGCTCACCCGTACCCACTCGTCAGCACCGCGCAGCTCCGGTCTGGCGCCCGGGCCGTGCTCCAGCCAGCTTTTGCGCACCATGGGGTACTTGATGCGGTTCTTGGCGTGGACCTGGAACGGCGCCATGTCGATGAGGTCATTCGGTGCCGGATCGTCGGCCACAGGCTGGACCCGCACCATGCGGCCCTCGGAGACGATGGCCTCGAAGGCTCCCCAGTGGGCGCCGGTCAGGATGCCCTTCTGGGCGGGCACCAGGGTGGGGAACTGCTCAAGGGCCGTGCTGACGGCCTTGGCCAGGGCGCTTTTCGGGAAGAGACCAGCCAGCAGGGGCAAGGCGGCACAGGCCCCCAGCCCCTTGAGCAGAGTACGGCGGGAGAGGTTGGTCTGTTGGTCATTGAAAAAAGTCATGGGAGAGTCCTCTGTTCCTGCCTTAATGGGCCGCGCTCATGTCGCTGGCGTGTTTCTGCACGTATTGGGTGAGCATGCGCGCCTGCTCCGGGGTGAGGGAGGTACGAGACTCCATCCCCTTGATGACGCCGATCCACTGGTTGGCGTTGAAGTGATCCAGCGCGGTGAGGCCGTGACAGCCGGTGCAGTTGTTGGACATCAGGGTGGAGGCGTATTGCCACAGCTTGCCCTGGTCGCCGATGAGCTGGCTCTGGTCGACCCAGGCGGTCAGGCTGACCTGATGCCAGGTGAGGTTGGTGGCGCTGTCGGTTTCGCTCTTGCCGGTCACGAGGGCTTTTCTGGCGGCTTCGCCGACCAGCACGCTCAGGATCCGTTTGCCGGGGGCGGCGTAGAACACCTCGCTCACACCGTCCTGCTGCCAGCCGTCGATGCGCACCTGGGTGCGGCCGTTGTCGTTGGCCAGCACTTCCACCTGGGTGGAGGGCATCAGGGTGCCTTCGTCAGTCTTGGCGCCGGCATCCAGATAGAGCGGGGTGGTGGCAATGGCATAGCGGGTGGTGACGGTGGCCGGGGTCTGGGCGGCGGCTTGCGCCAGCTCGCTGGCACCGGCGGCAGCCAGGCCGCTCATGTCCGGCATGATGTGGGCAACGCCGCGGTGGCAGTCGATGCAGGTCTGACCCTCCTTGATGGCGACCGGGTGCTCGGCGCGGGCATTGGGGCGTTGGGCCAGGATGTCCATGGCGGCGTAGCTGTGGCAACTGCGACAGGTGGCGGAGTCATTGGCCTTGAGCTGATCCCACACGGTCTGGGCCATGCGCAGCTTGTGGGCCTCGTATTTCTCCGGGGTGTCGAGGGTGCCGATCGCCTCGTGATAGATGTCCTTCACGGCGCGGATCTTGGTCCAGAGATAGGCGGCGGGTTCACTGGGGATGTGGCAGTCGGCGCACTCGGCGCGGATCCCCTTCACGTTCTGGAAGTGGACGCTGCCCTGATATTCGGCGAGCGGGGTCTGCATGGAGTGGCAGGAGACGCAGAACTCGGTGGAGCTGGTCTTGTGCAGCACGGTGACGGTGACGCCCAGTGCGGCGATCCCCAGCAGGGCCCCGAGCAGCAGAAGCCAGAACCAGGTCTTTCTCAACAGTTTTCCAAGCATGGTGACGGTGTCCTTCGAATTCGGGTATTACCAATATAGTAGTAGTCCCAGGATTCAAAGGGTTGACCTCGGTCATGGTTTTTATTTCGTCATATAATTGATTTTTTGGTTTTGTTATTTGTTTTGACATGATTTATTGAATTTAAATCGCATTTTTCCCATACAGCGGGAGCGGGATGTGCTGTGGTGGGAGCGATGCCCAAGCCGGGGCGAGGAGGCAGTACGCCACCCCGGGGCTTGGGGTTTGTGGCGAGAGGATTGTATACTGTTCACATATACAGTATTCAGGTGTATCCATCATGCGACTCTTTATCGCCGAGAAACCCAGCCTTGGCCGCGCCATCGCCGATGTCCTCCCCAAACCTCACAAGAAGGGGGAGGGTTTCATCGAGACGGCGCAGGGAGACGTGGTGACCTGGTGCATCGGCCACCTGCTGGAGCAGGCCGAGCCCGATGCCTACGATGCCGCCTACAAGCAGTGGCGCATGGAATCCCTTCCCATTGTCCCGACCCAGTGGCAGCTGGTGGCCAAACCCAAGACCAAGGCCCAGCTGGCCGTCATCAAGGGGCTCATCAAGCAGGCGGACTGCGTGGTCAACGCCGGTGACCCGGACAGGGAAGGGCAACTGCTGGTGGACGAGGTGATCGACTTTCTCGGTTATCCCAAGACCAAACCGGTTCAGCGCTGCCTCATCAGCGATCTCAATCCCCCCGCCGTGCGCCGCGCCCTCGACAAGCTCAGGGACAACAAGGAGTTCGTGCCGCTGGCGGTGTCGGCGCTGGCCCGTAGCCGTGCCGACTGGCTCTATGGCATCAACATGACCCGGGCCTATACCCTGCTTGGCCGCAAGGGGGGCTGCAGCGAACTGCTGTCGGTGGGTCGGGTACAGACCCCCTTGCTCGGTCTGGTGGTGCGCCGGGATCTCGAGATCGAGGCCTTCGTTCCCAAGCCGTTCTACGAGGTGATGGCCCATCTGTTGACCCAGGGCAACGAACGCTTCACCGCCAGGTGGCTGCCATCGGAGGCCTGTCTGCCCTGGCAGGATGAGGAGGGACGGGTGCTCAACCGGGCGCTGGCCGCCAAGGTGGTGGAGCGGATCCAGGGGCAACCCGCCCGGGTGGAGGCGGTGGAGGAGCAGGCGCGCAAGCAGGCGGCGCCGCTCCCCTACAATCTTTCCAGCCTGCAGATCGACGCGGCCAAGCGCTTTGGCATGGATGCCAAGCGGGTGCTGGATATCTGCCAGAGCCTCTACGAGCGGCACAAGCTCATCACCTATCCCAGATCCGACAGCCGCCATCTGCCGAGCGAGCACTTCAACCGGGCCGGCCAGGTGCGGGAGGCCATCGCCAGCACGGCCTCTGCGCTGGCCAGGGCGGTCGCCGAAGCGGATGGCAGGATCCGCAGCAAGGCGTGGAACGACAGCAAGGTGGATGCCCACCACGCCATCATTCCCACCGAGAAGAGGGGGAACGAGGGGAGCCTGGGGGCCGACGAGGCGAAGCTTTACGGCCTGATTGCCCGCCAGTATCTGCTGCAGTTCTACCCACCGTTCGAGTACAACGACAGCAAGGTGTTGCTGCGCATCGCCGGAGGGCTGTTCCAGGCCAAGGCGCGCCGCATCCTCAAGGCGGGCTGGAAGGCGCTGCTCGGAGTGGAAGAGGATGACGAGGAGGAGGCGGGAACCCTGCCTTCCCTGAAAGAGGGGGAGGAACTGCTGTGCGAGCGGGGGGAACTGCTGGAGAAGATGACCCAGCCCCCCAAGCCGTTTACCGATGCCACCCTGCTGGCCGCGATGACCGGCATCGCCCGTTATGTGCAGGATCCCGAGATCCGCAAGACCCTGCGGGAGACCGATGGCCTCGGCACCGAGGCGACCCGGGCCGGGATCATCGATCTGCTGTTCAAGCGCCGCTTCCTGGTGCGCCAGGGCAAGAGCATCAAGGCCACCCCGACCGGGCGAGCCCTGGTCCAGGCGCTGCCCGCGACCGCCACGACACCGGACATGACGGCACTGTGGGAGCAGAGTCTGGGTCAGATCGCCGAACGTCACGGCAGCTACCAGCAGTTCATGGGGCCGCTCACCGAGCAGCTCAACGGCCTGATCGAGGGGGCGCGGCAGGATTCCGGCGCCAGCTTCAGCGCGCTGCCCAAGGCGGCGCCCGGTGACAGCAAGCCACGCTTTGCCCGCCGCAAGCGGACTGCGTCCACCGCCGCACGCCCCCGCACGAGCAAGAGTGCTGGCAAGAGTACGGGAAAGAGCTCTGGCAAGGGGACGACCAGGGGCAAGGCGGCCTGAGGCTGGCGCGCGCCGTGATCACATAGAAAAGAGGGGCCGGAGGCCCCTCTTTGTATGGATGGGATGGCTTACCCCGTGTAGACGCTCTCTTCCGGATAACGGATGCGGGTCTCCACCGGGCGGGCCAGCATGATCGCCAGGGTGAGGGGCCCCAGACGGCCGCAGATCATCACCAGCACCAGGATCAGTTTGCCCGGTTCGCTCAGAGAAGCGGTGATGCCGGTGGACAGTCCCACGGTGGCAAAGGCCGAGATGGTCTCGAACATGATCTTGTCGAATGATTGCGACTCCGTGAGCATCAGCAGGAACATCGCCAGCATCAGCACCATGGTACTGACGATGATGATGGCCAGGGAGCGGGTCACTATCTGGGGTGACAGGGTGCGGCCGAAGGCGGTGACATGGGGGCGTTTGGTCAGAAACGCCCGGGTCGCCAGCAGGACGACGGCAAAGGTGGTGACCTTGATACCGCCCCCGGTGGAGGTTGCCCCGGCACCGATGAACATCAGCATCATCATGAACAGCAGGGAGGCCGGTACCATCTGGCCGATATCCACCGTGTTGAAGCCCGCCGTGCGCGCGGTGGCCGACTGGAAGAAGGCTGCCAGCCACTGGCTCCCGAAGGAGGCGTTGCCCAGGGTGCCCGAGTTGTTGTGCTCCAGCAGCCAGAACATCAGGGTCCCCAGCAGCAGCAGGGCAGGGGTCATCAGCAGCATCAGCTTGCTGTGCAGTTTCAGCTTGCGCCAGCGGCGGTTGCGCACCAGGTCGACGATGACGGTGAAGCCTACCCCCCCCAGGATCAGCAGGGCCGGTATGGTCAGGCTGATGATGGGGTCATCCCGGTAGTCCATGAGGTTGTTGGCAAAAAGCGAGAAGCCGGCGTTGTTGAAAGCCGACACCGCGTGGAAGAAGCTGACGTAGAGGCCGTGGCCCCAGCCCATGTCGGGCACCCAGCGAATGGCCATGATGGCGGTGCCGATCAGCTGGGCAATCAGGGCGAACAGGACGATGCGTTTCACCAGCTGGACGATGTTGACGGATCCCTCCTGGCCCAGTGCCTCCTTGGCCAGCACCTGCTGGCGCAGCCCGACCCGCTTGCTGAACATGGCGATGAGCAGCAGTGTCATGGTCATCTGGCCGAGACCACCAATCTCCATCAATATCAACAGGATGATCTGCCCCTGCAGGGTGAAGGCGGTGCCGGTATCCACCACCCCGAGGCCGGTCACGCTGATAGCGGAGGTGGCGGTGAACAGGGCGTTGATGACGGTGACCTCACCCTTGTGGCTGGAGGGCTGGACCAGAAACAGGGTGCCAACCAGCAGGATGATGAGGAAACTGCCCAGGATGAGCTTGGCCTCGCTCCAGCGGGAGTTGTCTTCCCGATGCAGGGTGAAGGCGTAGTTGCTGCGCCAGTTGATCATAGGGTGTCGAGCCAGTGATCGATGGCGTGCTTGTTGCCGGCCAGGATCAGGATGTCACCGAGTTGCAGCTCCATCTTGCCGGTCAGGACGTTGTGCAGCACCTCACCCCGCTTGATGGCCAACAGCTGGAAATCGCTTTGCTGCAGCAGGCGCAAGTCGGCCAGGGTGCGGGTGTTTTGCTGCAAGCCGATCACGAACTCGGTCAGCACCATGTCGTGACCCAGCTCCAGGTAGTCGAACAGCCGGTTGTCCAGCATGCTCTGGGCCACCCGGCGGCCCATGTCCCACTCCGGGTTGATCACCTTGTCCGCGCCCACCTTCTGCAGGATCTTGGCGTGGAACTTGTCGCGGGCCTTGACCCAGACCTTCTTCACGCCCGCCTCTTTCAGCACCAGCGTGGTCAGGATGCTGGTCTCCAGGTTGTCGCCGATGGCGACAAAGACGATGTCGAAATTCGCCAGGCCCAGTTCGGCGACCGTGGCCTCGTCGGTGGCATCGGCCACGATGACGTGGTTGCAGAGGGTGGCTATCTGGCGGGTCTTGCTCTCGTCGATGTCGATGGCCAGTACCTCGGCATTCTGGCGCTGCAACTCTTCGCACAAGGCGCTGCCAAACAGGCCCAGGCCGATGACGGCGAATTGATTGTTCATGCATGCTTCCTCAGCGGGATGAAGGGGTTACTCTACTCCAGAGCCCTGAGTCCGAAAAGTGTCCGGGTTTTTTGTCCCGGGGGATCTGGGGTAAACTGCGCCCTTGTCCTTGTCGGAACACACAGATGAAACTCACCCCCCACGCCTCTCTGTCGACCCTCAACACTCTGGGTCTGGACGCACACTGCCTCTGGCTGGCCGATGTGACCCGGCCGGATGATCTCGCGCAACTGCGGACCAACCCGGAGTTGGCCACCTTGCCGCGCCTGGTGCTGGGAGGAGGAAGCAACATCCTGTTCTGCGATGACTTTGCCGGTCTGGTGGTCCACAACGGCCTGAAAGGGATCACGCTGCACGAGGAGTCCGAGCACTGGCTGCTACACGTGGCGGCAGGTGAAAACTGGCACGAGCTGGTATGTCACGCCCTGCAACAGGGCTGGCACGGGCTGGAGAATCTGGCACTCATTCCCGGGACGGTCGGGGCGGCCCCGGTACAGAACATCGGTGCCTACGGGGTCGAGCTGGCCAGCGTCTGTGCCTACGTGGAGGCGTTCAACTGGCAGAGTGGCGAGGTTGAGCGCATCGCGGCGGCCGACTGCCGGTTCGGTTACCGTGACAGCATCTTCAAGCACGACTATCAGGACTCCCACTTCATCATCGCCGTCGGTCTGCGCCTGCCCAAGGCATGGCGCCCGGTCGCCGGCTATGGCCCGCTGGCGGCGCTGGGGGATGCCCCTTCGCCACAGGCCATTTTCGACACCGTCTGTGCCACCCGCATGGCCAAGCTGCCGGATCCGGCGGTGCTGGGCAACGCGGGCAGTTTCTTCAAAAACCCTGTGGTGCCCGCCGCCCTGGCCGAGACCCTGAAACAGCAATACCCGCAGATGCCCTGCTACCCTGCGGCAGAAGGGCAGGCCAAGCTGGCGGCTGGCTGGCTCATCGATCAGTGCGGTCTCAAGGGGTTTGCCATCGGTCGTGCCGCCGTCCATCAGGAGCAGGCGCTGGTGCTGGTCAATCTGGGGGGCGCCAGCGCCATGGAGCTCATCGCGCTGGCGGCCCATGTCCGCGACAGCGTGGAGCACCAGTTCGGTGTGGTGCTGGAACACGAGGTGCGCTTCATGGGGCGCAGCGGTGAAACCTGGCTCGACGAGGTACTGGCATGACCCTGACCCCCGTCAGACAGACCCTGATCACCCTGCTCAGCGACGGCCAGTTTCATTCCGGCGAGCAGCTGGGCGAGCGCCTTGGCATCAGCCGGGCGGCGGTGAGCAAGCACATGGCCGCGCTCAAGGATCTGGGGCTGGATCTCTTCAGCCTGACCGGCAAGGGCTATCGGCTGGCGGTGCCCATGGCCCTCTATGACGAGGGGTGGCTGCAGGCAGAGGCACCGATGGCACCGGTGCACTGCTTCCCTGTCATCGACTCCACCAACCAGTACCTGCTGGAGCGGGTCAACACCCTGAGCTCCGGCGAAAGCTGTCTGGCCGAGTGCCAGACCGCCGGGCGGGGACGTCGTGGCAAACCCTGGGTTTCTCCCTTCGGTTGCCAGCTGATCCTGAGCATGTACTGGCGGCTTGAGCAGGGCATGGCGGCCGCCATGGGGCTGAGTCTCGCGGTCGGCGTGGCGGTGGTCGAGGCACTGGAGTCCCTCGGTTATCCCGGGGTGGAGCTCAAGTGGCCGAACGACCTCTATTACCAGGGCCGCAAGCTGGCGGGCATCCTGGTGGAGATGAGCGGCAGTGCGGGTGCCAGCTGCCATCTGGTGATCGGGGTCGGCCTCAATCTGGCGATGCCGAGTCGGGAGGGGGAGAAGATCGATCAGGCCTGGTCCGAGCTGCGCCATATCCAGCCCGAGCTGGTGGATCGCAACGAGCTGGCCGCCTGCGTGCTGCTGCACCTGCAGCAGGCCATGCAGACCTTCGAACAGACGGGGCTGGCGAGTTTCGTCGAGAGCTGGAACCGGCTCGACCACTTCGCCGGCCAGCCGGTGAAGCTGCTGATGGGAGAGCAGGTGATCCGCGGGATTGCCCGGGGGATCGACGAACGCGGAGCCCTGCGTCTGGAGACGGAAGAGGGGCTCAAGTTCTATCTGGGAGGGGAACTCTCCCTGCGGCGGGGGGACTGAACCCATACGCTCATGACGACTGAATGAAAGAGGGGGCCTGCGGGCCCCCTCTTTCATGTATGCACTGCGACAGTGGTCACTTGCGCAGCTTGATCTGCTCGATGGCGTGCTCGTTGCCCTTGGTGAGGATGAGGTTGGCCCGCTCCCGGGTCGGCAAGATGTTCTCTTGCAGGTTCAGGTAGTTGATATCCTGCCAGATGTTGTTGGCGATCTCGGTCGCCTCGCTCTCGGCCAGCTTGGCGTAGTGGTGGAAATAGGAGTCGGGATCCGAGAAGGCGCCGCTGCGGAATTTGAGAAAACGATCGATGTACCAGGTGCGCAGCAGCTCGGCGTCAGCATCCACATAGATGGAGAAGTCGACGAAGTCCGACACGAACACGCGATGAGGGTCCTGGGGATAGTCCATGCCGCTTTGCAGCACATTGAGCCCTTCCAGGATCAGGATGTCCGGCTGCTCCACCACCTTCTTCTCGTCGGGCAGGATGTCATAGATGAGGTGGGAGTAGACGGGGGCCTCGACCTTCTCGTGGCCGGCGCGGATATTGGCGACAAACTCCACCAGATGGCGGATGTCATAAGACTCGGGGAACCCCTTGCGGCGCATCAGGCCACGGGCTTCCAGCTCCTTGTTGGGAAACAGGAAGCCGTCGGTGGTGACCAGCTCCACCCTGGGGTGCTCCGGCCAGCGCTCCAGCAGTGCCTGAAGGATACGGGCCGTGGTGCTCTTTCCCCCCGCCACGCTGCCGGCGATACTGATGATATAGGTGCCCTTGCCGCGGGACTGACCGAGAAACTGTTCCAACACCCGGCTGCGGCGCTGCTTGGCCTTGACGTAGAGATTGAGGAGACGGGAGAGGGGCAGATAGATCTCTTCCACTTCCCGCAATGACACCTTCTCGTTGATCCCGCGCAGGGTCTGCAGATCGTGCTCGGTCAGGGTCAGGGGGACCGCATCGCGCAATAACGCCCATTGTTCGCGGGTGAATTGCAAATAGGGGTTATGCTCTGTCGTCATGGTGTCATCACTGTTTCTTGGGCAGGGCGACCATACACCAAGGGATCGGGAGCGACAAGGGACGCGTCCGGTCGGGACGGAGAAGGAGCGTTTTTTTGCCTGGATCCCGGCATAAATGCACATTTTGCAAGGTGCAATGGTTGCATCCCCAAAATCCTTACCATAAAATGCGCGACGCTTGGATGTCTGTCGTCTATTTGCCCAGCAAAAGCGACAAAAACAACGGGTGCAAGCAGAATTACCGTTGTGGCATTTATGCAACTGGAGGGGTTCCCGAGCGGCCAAAGGGATCAGACTGTAAATCTGACGGCTCTGCCTTCGAAGGTTCGAATCCTTCTCCCTCCACCATATTTCTCTGCGGTTTGAGTTCTTTGGGTTAGAGAAATGCGGGCATCGTATAATGGCTATTACCTCAGCCTTCCAAGCTGATGATGCGGGTTCGATTCCCGCTGCCCGCTCCAAGATGCTGATATGGCTCAGGTAATTCTGAGAGCCACACCTTAGGGTGAGTTCGGCAATCGAACCAGCCTGTCAGCACCAACCTCTCTACTCCCCTTGATTCAAATCCATCATATAAACTGTTCTGTGGTTAGCTTGCCACCGCGTACTCAGCGTTAGTTTAGAGGGACGATCATGTCTAAAGAAAAATTTGAGCGTAATAAACCGCACGTTAACGTGGGTACCATCGGCCACGTTGACCACGGTAAAACCACCCTGACCGCCGCCATCACCAACGTGCTGGCCAAGCACTTCGGTGG
>NZ_JAPCJD010000084.1:0-17782 GCF_027707845.1 Aeromonas sp. QDB14
CGGAACCAGTGATTGGTTCCGGATTGTCCTACAGCAGAAGGATCGGTCAATGGATCCTTAACTGATCAGCATTGCCCTTAGGGGCCTTTCTTTTTTCATCACGGCAAGGAGCCAGGATGCAGACCACAGAACGTGCGCTTGAGATAAGCGACGACAAGGGACGCCTCGACGTCCCGCTCATTCACCGTTTCCTCAGTGAAGAGGCCTACTGGTGCCTCGGCATTCCCCTCGCTACCCTGCAGCGGGCCATCAACCACTCCCTGTGCTTCGGAGCCTATCTCGACGGCCAGCAGGTCGCCTTCGCCCGGGTCATCACCGACAAGGCCACCTTCGGTTATCTCGCCGACGTCTTCGTGCTGCCCGAACATCGTGGGTGCGGTCACAGCAAGGCCCTGGTGGCAGCCATCCTCGCCCACTCGGAGCTGCAAGGGCTGCGCCGTCTCTCCCTCGCCACCTCCGATGCCCACGGCCTCTACGCCGGTTTCGGTTTTGTGCCGCCGAGAAGCCCCGGCAGCCTGATGGAAATCTACGACCCCGAGATCTACCGGCGTCCCTGAGCCCGGCCGATCGCCAGATCCGTCGCCAGATCACCTTCCGGGCAGCGGCGCTGTGACGCCAGTGCCCGGGAGTGCTAGATTGGCAGCCGGCATTTCACTCTCCCTGCAGACTCGTCAACCACAAGGATGGCAACCGTGGCCCAGCACTCTCCCTCTTTCTCCGCCTTCTCTCCCTTGTTGCAGGAGCAGGCCCTGCGCCACTGGCAGCGGCTGCTCGCCCTGGCGCCCCAGTATGGCACCCTGCCCGAGCCCACCCGCCAGACCCTGCTGACCCTGCTCGGACTCTCCGACTTTGTCGCCGACTCCCTTATCAAGCAGCCGGGGCTGCTGGCCGAGACCCTGGCATCGGACGCACTGACCCGGGCCGAGCGCTGGCCCGCCTATGAACCTGAGCTCACTGCCCTGCTCGCCGAGGTAAACGATGAAGAGGCGCTCAAGCGCATCCTGCGCCAGTTCCGCCGCAGCCGCATGCTGGTGATCGCCTGGCGCGAGCTGCTGGGCCACGCGGCGGTGGAAGAGAGCTTTATCCACCTGACCAAGCTGGCAGATGCCCTCATCTGCTCCGCCCGCGACTGGCTCTACGCCAAACAGTGCGGCGAGCTGGGCACCCCGATGGATGGCGACGGCAACCCGCAGCCGCTGCTGATCCTCGGCATGGGCAAGCTGGGGGGGGGCGAGCTCAACTTCTCCTCGGACATCGACCTTATCTTCACCTTCCCCGAGAACGGCTACACGGTCGGCGGGCGGCGCGAGCTCGCCAACCAGCAGTTCTTTATCAAGCTGGGTCAGCGCATCATCAACGCCCTCCACCAGCCCACCCAGGATGGTCAGGTGTTCCGGGTCGATATGCGCTTACGCCCCTTTGGCGACGCGGGGCCGCTCGCCATCTCGTTTGCCGCCATGGAAGATTACTACCAGCACCACGGCCGCAACTGGGAACGCTACGCCATGGTCAAGGCGCGGGTACTGGGGCCCCAGTGCGAACACGCGGTGGAGCTGGCCGAGATGCTGCGCCCCTTCGTGTTTCGCCGCTATATCGACTTTGGCGTTATCGACGGCCTGCGCCAGATGAAGGCGATGATTGCCGCCGAGGTGCGCCGCAAGGGACTGGAGGGCAACATCAAGCTGGGGGCTGGCGGCATTCGTGAAGTGGAGTTTATCGCCCAGGCGCTGCAACTTATTCGCGGCGGGCGCGAACCGGCGCTGCGGGTGCGCCACCTGCCCGAAGCGCTGGCCGCCATCGCCCAGTGCGGCGCCCTCGAATCTGCCCATTGCGACCGCCTGCTCACCGCCTATCGCTTCCTGCGGCGGGTCGAAAACATTCTGCAGGAGATCGGCGATCAGCAGACCCAGACTTTGCCCACCGAAGAGCGGGATCGCCAGCGGCTCGTCGCCGCCCTCGGCTGTGCCGACTGGGCTGCCTTTATGACTCATCTTGATGAGGAGATGGCGGCCGTCCATCAGGAGTTCGCCGCCGTGGTGGGGGAAGAGAAAGAGGCCCCCGCCCATCTGGAGCAGCTCTGGCTCGATCTCTGGCGCACCGAGCTTGATGCCGCCGAGCTGGAAAAACTGCTGACCACGCAGGGAGTGGTGGAGCCCGCCCCCCTCTGCGCCGCCCTGCTGCGTTTCAAGGAGGAGTACAAGCGCCGTCAGGTGGGGCCCCAGGGGCGCATCGCCCTGGACTGGCTGATGCCGGAGCTGCTGCGGCTGGTGGTGGCGAGCCGCGAGCCCGCCCGCCTGTTCGAGCGGGTCTGCACCCTGCTGACCCGCATCTTCACCCGCAGCGCCTATCTGCAACTGCTGGCGGAAAACCCCGCCGCCCTGCGCCAGCTGGTACGCCTGTGTGACGAGAGCAACCTGGTGAGCGAGCAGCTGGCCCGCTACCCCATCCTGCTGGACGAGCTGCTGGATCCCCAGCACCTCTACCACCCCACCCCGCTGGATCAGTACAAGCCCCAGTTGCGCCAGTTCCTCCTGCGCATCCCCGAGGAGGATGTGGAGCAGCAGATGGAGGCGCTGCGCCAGTTCAAGCAGGTACAGCTCCTGCGCATCGTCGCCGCCGACATCGCCGGCGCCCTGCCGCTGATGAAGGTGAGCGACCACCTCACCTGGCTGGCGGAGGCGATCACCGAGGAGGTGGTCAATCAGGCGTGGGCCCAGATGAGCGAACGCTACGGGGTGCCGCCCGAGGTGGCGGTGAGCGGCCAGCGCGGCTTTGCGGTGGTGGCCTACGGCAAGCTGGGGGGCATCGAACTCGGCTACGGCTCGGATCTCGATCTGGTGTTCCTGCACGGCGGCGACCCCAACAGTTACACCGATGGCCGCAAGCCCATCGACAGCCGCCAGTTCTACCTGCGCCTGGCCCAGCGGATCCTGCATCTGTTCAGCACCCGCACTCCGTCCGGCATCCTCTACGAGATCGACATGCGGCTGCGCCCCTCCGGCGACGCCGGCCTGCTGGTCTCATCGCTGTCGGCCTATGAGCAGTACCAGCAGCAGGAAGCCTGGACCTGGGAGCATCAGGCCCTGGTGCGAGCCCGTCCCATCTATGGCGATGATGCCGTGGTCGCCGAATTTGCCCGCATTCGCCGCGACGTGCTGGCCAAGGAGCGGGATCTGCCCACCCTGGCCCGCGAAGTGCGGGAGATGCGCCAGAAGATGCGGGATCACCTGCTCAAGGCGGGAGAGGGAGAGTTCGATCTCAAGCAGTCCCCCGGCGGCATGGTGGACATCGAGTTCATCGCCCAGTACCTGGTGCTGGCCCATGCCTGCGGTGAGCCGGACGCCCTCACCCGCTGGTCAGACAATGTGCGCATCTTCGATGAGTGCGTAATGGCGGGGGTACTCACACTGGAGCAGGCGGAGGGGCTCAAGCAGGCCTATCTGGAGATCCGCAACCTCGGCCATCGCCTCAATCTCTCGGAGATCTCCCGCAAGGTGGGGGACGATCAGTTGCCGCGAGAGCGGGGCCATGTGCTGGCGGTCTGGCAACAGCTGCTGGGAGAATAAGCAGAAGGGGCGCCATGGCGCCCCTTCTCGTTGACGAGAGGCTTGTTGAAGATGACCTAACGCCCGCCCGCCACATCGATAAAGGTGCCGGTGGCATAGGAGGCCTCGTCCGACAGCAGCCAGGCGATGGCGGTCGCCACCTCACGGGGTTCGCCGCCCCGTTGCAGGGGAATATTGCCTTTGATCCTGTCCACCCGGCCGGGCTCGCCGCCGTCGGCATGCATGTCGGTGTAGATGAAACCCGGACGCACCCCGTTGACCCGGATCCCCTGAGCCGCCAGCTCCAGCGACAAGCCTCTGGTCAGCACGTCGACGGCCCCCTTGGCGGCGGCATAATCCACGTACTCCCCGGGGGAGCCCAGCCGGGCGGCGGCCGAAGAGACGTTGACGATGGCGCCCCCCGCCGTCATGCGGCGCACTGCCTCGCGGCAGCAGAGAAAGCAGCTGGTGACATTGGTGGTCAGAGTCTGGTTGATGCGCTCGGCGCTCATCTCCAGCACCCGCATCTGGGGCTGCAACCTGCCGGCGTTGTTCACCAGGTGGGTAACGGGGCCGAGCCGCGCGTCCATCTCCTCGAACAGGCGCACCACCTCGGCCTCCACGCTGACATCTGCCTGCACCGCGATGCACTCGACCGGATGGGTGGCCAGGATCTCGGCCACCACCGCCTCGGCGGACGCCCTGTCCTGACGATAGTTGAGACAGAGATGGTAACCCTGCGCCGCCAGATAGCGGGCTGTCGCGGCCCCGATACCTCTGCCACCGCCGGTGATCAGCACCCGTTTGTTCATGAACCCTCCTGGTTCCCGGTTTCGAAGACTATTTCGCATAGTACCTCATGTTGCCGACCACACCTCGTCCCGTGACGCCCGGCACCACAGCAAAGAGCCCGCACGGGGCGGGCTCTTGATGACAACAACGGGAGGGTGGCTATTTGAACAGGCCCTTGAGCAGCTGGTCCGCCACCCCCTTCACCCCTTCGTTGTCGGCCTTGTCACCCAGCAGCTTCTTGAGACCGCGCTCGGCCTCCTTGCGGGCCTTCTCCTCCAGCACCTTGTTGTTGCTGAGCAGTGCCTTCACGTCGAGCTTGTAGCTCGGCGCCTGCCAGTGGCCGCCGATGCGCACCGGTATGGTGATGTCCTTGAGCTCATCCACCGTCTTGCCCCCCTGCCCCTTGCTGCTCTCCACCACGGAGGTGAGGAACAGGAAGTCGAGGGTCTCCGGCACCAGGGCGGTCTGGCCCTGCCCCTTCACCCGCAGGGCGGGGGCAAACAGCTGGATGTCATCGCTCCTGGCAACCCCGTCGGCAATCTGGAAGCTGGCGGTGAGGGCGCTGAAGTCGGTCTTGCGCACCTCCTTCACCTGATCCGCCCCCTTGCCGGTCAGGGTGGCCCGCGCCTCGCGGATCATCTCCGCCAAGTTAATGCCGTGCAGGGCACCGTCGCTCAGCCTGAGGCTCACCTTGCCCTGCATCCGGCTGCGCAGCGCCTGCTCGGAGAGGCCTGCGCCCTGCGCCTCGACCTCCAGATCCCCCTTGCCTTCCAGCAGGTCGGTCTGGGCCAGGGTCTGCAGCAGGGGCCGCACATCGACCCCCTGCACCCGCTTGTGCACCTGATAGCGGGCCGGCTGCTGACGGGCATCGAGCACGCCGCTGGCGGTCACCTGGCCGCCGGCCACCCCGGCACTGAACTGCTTGAGGGTGAGCTGACCACCGGCCAGGGCCAGTTGCAGATCGACGGCGCTCAGATCCAGCCCCTTGAGGCGCAGGCTGCCCAGTTGCAGGCGGCCAGCCAGGTCCACCGACTTGAGGGCGGTCAGATCAGGCTCTACCGTGGAGAGCGCCCTGTTGGCGGGCGCCGCAGCCTGATCCTTTGCTCCGGCCGGTGCAGCCGCTCCCGAGGTGGCCGCAGCGGGCGCGGCCTTGGCCGATTGACCGAGCCAGGCGTCGAGATCGAGCTTGTCCCCCTTGAGGTCAAAGTCCACTTTGGGTACGGCCCCCAGACGAACGGCGCCGCTGCCGCTCAGCAGGGCATCGTCCGCTCCCAGCACCAGGTTGCTGAGGGCGACGCTCTGCTTGTCGAGCTCCGCGCGGGCAAAGCCGGCGAGCTTCACCTGCATCTGCGGGTGCGGCAGAGAATCACCGCTGAGCTTGGCGGCCAGCACGGCATCCGATATCTCCAGCAGTTGCCGGTTTTCATCGAGGCGCGCCTTGAGGGTCCCCTCCAGCGTACCGGCCAGGGTCGGCTTGTCCGCCGCCCCCTGTGCCCCGCTGAGGCTAAGGCTCAGACTGCTCCACTCCCCCAATGCCAGCCTATCGGCCTTGAGGGAGAAAGCATCCAGCCGCTGGGTCGGTTCGCTCAGGCTCCCCGCCAGTGCGACATCTTTCAGCTCGCTGCGGCTGGCATCGGGCGCCAGCTTGAGCTGGGCCGACCCCTTGAGATCAAACGCCAGCTCACCCTGGGCCCCCTTGGCGGCCAGAGTCACCGGTACCCATTGATCGACCGCCAGCTGGCCCAGGTTCAGGTCCAGCTGTTCGAGACGAGAGGCGGTGCCGTTGCGATCGTCCTGCACTAGAGCGCTGGCCTGTTGCAGCTCCACTCCTTGCAGGCTGATCTGCCAGGGCCGCTCGTCGCTGGCGGCAGGGGGCGTCGTTGCGGCAGGCTCAGAGGTTGTCGCCTCCCCCTTGGGCTCGGCGGAGGCCTTGAGCAGGTCACTCAGGTTGGAGCTGCCGTCAGCCTTGGTCTGGATAAACAGATGGGCGCCACTCAGGGTCACCTTGCCGATCTCAAGCCGGTGGGAGAGCAGCGGCAGCAAGCCTACCGAGGCCTCACCCTGCTCGAATCGCACCAGGTCGGGCTCGGCGAAACCGGCGGGGTTGCGTAGCGCCACCTGCTCGAGGGAGAGGCCCAGGCTTGGCCAGAAACGCCAGCCGATATCCCCTTGTATCACCAGCTCGCGGCCGGTGCTCTTGCGCACCTGTTCCACCAGCTGGGGCTTGAACTGGTTGGGATCGATGAGGGACACCAGGGCGGCGATGGCCACCACGGCCGCCAGCGCCAACCCCAGCAGGATGTAGATGATCTTCTTCACGATGGACTCCTTGAATGCGGATCTTGTGGCTGACTATACCACCGGGGGGATGACAGATGGGGCCCGTCTGCCAAAACGGGCCAGCGGCGAGACAGGGATGGTCGCAGGCCCACGTTCAAACACGCGGCAATAAAAAGGGCCCCGCAGGGCCCTGATGATAGTGGATGGCTGGCGCCCGTCTCGCCCGGATCAAGGCTGACGCGGCAGCTCCCTGTAGCCCATCTCGTACAGGGTGAAGGCATAGATGTCCGTACTCTGCTCGATAAGTTTGGCCACCGGCGTGCCCGCCCCGTGCCCGGCATTGGTCTCGATGCGGATGAGCTGGGGATGGGGGCCGGCATCGTCGGCCTGCAGGGTGGCGGCAAACTTGAAGGAGTGGGCCGGCACCACCCGATCGTCGTGATCCGCCGTGGTCACCAGGGTCGAGGGGTAGCTGACCCCGGGCCGGACGTTGTGCAGGGGCGAGTAGCCCTTCAGGTAGTCGAACATCGCCTCGCTGTCGGCGCTGGTGCCGTAGTCATAGGCCCAGCCCGCCCCGGCGGTGAAGGTGTGGTAGCGCAGCATGTCGAGCACCCCCACCGCCGGCAGGGCGACCCGCATCAGATCCGGCCGCTGGGTCATCACCGCCCCCACCAGCAGACCGCCGTTGGAGCCACCGCGGATCGCCAGCCGATCGGTGCGGGTGTAGCCCTCGGCCTTGAGGTACTCGGCCGCCGCGATGAAATCGTCGAACACGTTCTGCTTGTTCTGCTGGGTGCCCGCCAGGTGCCAGGCCTGGCCGTACTCGCCGCCCCCGCGCAGGTTGGCCACCGCATAGACGCCCCCCAGATCCAGCCAGTTGGCTACCGACACGCTGAAGCTCGGGGTCAGGCTCACGTCGAAACCGCCGTAGCCGTAGAGGATGGTCGGATTACTGCCATCAAGCTTGAGGCCCTTGCGGTAGCTGATGATGAGCGGCACCCGGGTGCCGTCCTTGCTCTGGTAGAAGCGCTGCTCGGAGACGTAATCCTCCGGTTTGAACGGCGCAGCCGAGGCGCGATAGAGGCTGATGGCGCCGCTCTTGGGCTCGAATCGGTAGAGGGTCGGCGGCTGGGCATAGTTCTCGAAGCCGAAGTAGAGGGCGGGATCATCGTGCTTGCCGTTGAAGCCGCTGACGCTGCCAAGGCCGGGCAGCGCCACCTCGCGCACCCGCTTGCCTTCGTAGTCGAACTGCTCGACCCGGGCGGTGGCATCCACCATGTACTCGGCGAACAGATAGCCGCTGCCGCTGTGCACCGTCAGCACCTGCTGACGCTCGGGGATGAGATCCCGCCAGTGGGCCGGGCCCGGGTTGGCGGCATCCACCGTCACCAGCCGGCCGTTGGGGGCGTCCCGGTTGGTCAGCAGGTAAAGGGTGCTGCCCTGGTTGTCCACCAGGCTCACGTCCGCCTCCAGATCCCCCTGCACCGTTAGCAGCGGCGCGTTCTCCTGGCCCAGATCCTTCACATAGAGGCGGTTGCCGGAGGTGGAGTTCGCCGCCGAGATGAGCAGGAAGCGGTCATCTTCGGTGACGGTCGCCCCCACGTAGCGGTGGTGCTGGGCCGGGATGGCGCCGAACACCAGCCGGTCATCCTCCTGCGCCGTGCCGAGCCGGTGGAAATAGACCTTATGCTGATCGGTCTTGGCCGACAGCTCGCTGCCATCCGGCTTGTCGTAGCTCGAGTAGAAGAAGCCCTCGTTGCCGAGCCAGCTGATGCCGCTGAACTTCACGTCCTTGAGGGGCGCCTCCAGCGGCTGCTTGCTCTCCACGTCCATCAGGTGGATCTCGCGCCAGTCGCTGCCGGCCAGTGACAAGGAGTAGGCCAGGATGCGGCCATCGCGGGAGAAACTCAGCTGATCCAGCGCAGTGGTGCCGTCGGGGCTGAGGGTATTGGGATCGAGGAACACCTCGGCCGGCTTGCCCTCCTGCTGGCGCCACAGCACGTTCTGGTTCTGCAGGCCGTCGTTCTTGAAGAAGTAGTGGTAGCGCCCCTCGCGAAACGGCGCCCCCTCCTTGGCGTAGTTCCAGGAGGCGGCCAGCTTCTCCTTGATGGCGGCGCGATACGGGATCTGCGCCAGGTAACCCTGAGTCACCCGGTTTTGGGCCTTGACCCAGGCCTCCGTCTCGGGGCTGCGATCATCCTCCAGCCAGCGATAGGGGTCGGCCACGGCCTGGCCGAAATAGTGATCCACCTGCTCACCCTGGCGGGTGACGGGGTAGTGAAGGCGCGTATTCCCTGACATGGCATCCTCTCTGGTTGGCTGGCCGCTGCACGCACAGAGCAGTGACAGGGCCAGCAGGCTGACAATGGCTCGCATCGAGGCGGCTCCCTGCGGTTTGAGTGAGCGGGCAGGTTAACAAAGCGCGCCGGATGGCCCAACCCCCCGACCGGTGACAGAGGGTGGCCCGCCGACACGGGGGAGCCATATGAATTTTTTCGCTTAAGTTTGCCGCTTTATTTTGTTTGTTATCCGGCCCTTGGGTCACAGGATGGAATAAGACACCAACCAACGTGAGCCATTCAGGATAAAGCATGCCGTACAGCTACTTATCACATCTGCGTTGCAGCAAGACCGGCGAGATAGTGGATGCCGATCAGCCCCAGCAGTTGAGCCCGGTCGGTGCCCCCTTGCTGGCCAGTTACGACCTCGAGGCCCTGAAACAGGCCTGGCACCCGGCCGCGCTGCTGGGGCGCCCCGCCAGCCTGTGGCGCTACCACGAGCTGCTGCCGGTGCGCGACCCCGCCCAGGTGATCACCCTGGGGGAAGGCTTCACCCCTCTGCTGCCCCTGCCCGCTTTCGGCAAACAGATCGGCATTCCGGATCTCTGGATGAAGGATGAGAGCATCATCCCCACCGGTTCTTTCAAGGCCCGCGGCGCCGCGGTCGGCGTCTCCCGCGCCCGGGAACTCGGCATCACCCACTTCGCCATGCCCACCAACGGCAACGCCGGTGCGGCCTGGGCGCTTTACGGCGCCCGCGCCGGCTTGCGCAGCACCATAGTCATGCCCCAGGCGGCCCCCGCCATCACAAGACTGGAGACCTCGCTGGCCGGTGCCCGCCTCTATCTGGTGGACGGCCTCATCAGCGACGCCGGTCGCCAGGTGGCCGAGGCGGTGACCGAGCAGAGGCTGTTCGATGCCTCCACCCTCAAGGAGCCCTATCGCATCGAGGGCAAGAAGACCATGGGGCTGGAGATCGCCGAGCAGCTCGGCTGGACCCTGCCGGACGTCATCCTCTACCCGACCGGTGGCGGAGTCGGTCTCATCGGCATCTACAAGGCGCTGCGGGAGTTGCAGGAGCTGGGCTGGGTCAAAGGCCCGCTGCCGCGACTGGTGGCGGTGCAGGCGAGCGGCTGCGCCCCCATCGTCCAGGCCTGGCAGCAGGGGGAGCGCGAGTCGCGCTTCTGGCCCGACTCCCAGACCCTGGCGTTCGGCATCAACGTGCCCAAGGCGCTGGGGGACTTTCTGGTGCTGGACGCCCTCTATCGCACCGAGGGGTGCGCCGTCGCGGTGGACGATAGCGCCATCCAGCGCGAGATCCGCCAGCTCGCCGCGCGCGAAGGCAGCTTCGTCTGCCCGGAAGGGGCGGCCGCCTTCGCCGCCGCCCGCCAGCTGCGGGAAGCGGGCTGGATACAGGGGGGCGAGCGGGTGGTGGTGCTCAACACCGGCCCCGGCATCAAGTACCCTGACGCCATCACGGTCGTGCCCCAGCGGCTGCGCCGTGACGGGAGGATCCCGGCATGAGCTTCGACTGGTCCTTTGTTCTCACCACCCTGCCGGCGTTCGGCCAATCGGTCTGGGTCACCTTGCAGCTCGGCGCCATCGTGATCCTCACCTCGCTCGTCGTGGCGCTGCTCAATGTGACGCTGCAAAGCCTGCACAAGCCCTGGCTGAACGGGGTGATCCGCGCCTATGTGGAGCTGGCCCGCAACACGCCGCTCTTGATCCAGCTGTTCTTTCTCTACTTCGGGCTGCCGGCGCTCGGCATCTCGCTCTCCGGCTTTGCCACGGCGGTGATCGCCATGACCTTCCTCGGTGGCGGTTACCTCACCGAGGCGCTGCGGGCAGGCGTTCAGGCAATCCCCCCCAGCCAGCTGGAAGCGGGCCGGGCCATCGGCCTCTCCCGCTGGCAGCTGCTGCGCCACGTCCAGCTGCCCCAGGCCTGGCTCGCCAGCCTGCCGGCGCTGTTTGCCAACTTCATCTTTCTGCTCAAAGAGACCACGGTGGCCTCGGCAGTGGCGGTGCCCGAGCTGCTCTACACCACCAAGAACTACATCGCCCTCTACTACAAGACCTACGAGATGCTGGCGGTGCTGACCTTGATGTGCGTGCTGATCTTTCTGCCGCTCTCCCTTGCCCTGCGCGTCGTTGAAAGGAGGCTGCAACATGGTCAGTTCGGTCATTGAGCAACTGATGCAGACACCTATTGTCCTGCTGCCACCCTCACTCGCCACCCATGCACAAAGAAGGAGGGCTCGCTATGGCCATTCCAGTCACTGAACAGCTGACGCAGGCGCTGCCACTGCTGGCGGTGGGCGCGGGTCAGACCCTCGCCATCTCCCTGCTCGCCATTCTGTTCGCCACCCTGGGCGGGGTCGGTTACGGCGTGCTGGCCCAGCAAGGGGGAAGGCTGACTCGGGGAGTGCTGCGGGTCTATCTGGAGCTGTTTCGGGTGGTGCCCGTGCTGGTCTGGCTCTACCTCTTCTTCTTCGGGCTGCCGATCTTCTTTGGCCTGGATATCCCGGCCTTCTGGTGTGCCGTGCTGGTGCTGGCCCTGTGGGGGTCGAGCGAGGTAGGCGAAGTGGTGCGCGGCGGTCTCAAGTCCCTCGCCCGCGGCCAGCAGGAGGCTGGCCTGGCGCTCGGGCTCTCCCGCTGGCAGCTCTATCGCCACGTGCTGCTGCCCCAGGCGCTGCAACGGCTGACGCCGCCGACCATCAACATCTACACCCGCATCATCAAGACCAGCTCCCTGGCGGTGCTGATCGGGGTGGTGGAGGTGATCAAGGTGGGCCAGCAGATCATCGAGCGCACCTATGGCTCGCTGCTCATCTACGGTCTGCTGTTCCTGTTTTTCTTTCTGGTCTGCTATCCGCTCTCGCTCGCCTCGCGCCGGCTGGAGCAACAATGGGGTAACGCGGTATGACACCTCTGCTTGAGCTCAATGCTGTCAGCAAACAATTCGGCCAACACCGGGTACTGGACGGGGTCAGCCTCACGGTGAACCCAGGGGAAGTGATCGTCATCCTGGGGCCGAGCGGCTGCGGCAAGAGCACCTTGCTGCGCACCCTCAACGGGCTCGAACCCATTCAGGGGGGCGACATTCGCTTCGACGGAGAGTTGCTGGATGCCAGCACCGACTGGCAGCGGCTGCGCCAGCGCATCGGCATGGTGTTCCAGAGCTATCACCTCTTCCCCAACCTGACGGTGCTGGAGAACGTGCTGCTCGGCCCTGTGCAGGTGCAGAAGCGGGAGCGGGCCGAGGCCCTGCTGCAGGCGGAGCAGCTGCTGACCCGCATCGGCCTGTGGGAGCGGCGCCATGACTATCCGCGCCAGCTCTCCGGCGGCCAGCAGCAGCGCATCGCCATCGTGCGGGCCCTGTGCATGAACCCCCAGGTGATGCTGTTTGACGAGGTGACCGCAGCGCTGGATCCCGAGATGGTGCAGGAGGTGTTGGAGGTGATCCGGGATCTCGCCGGCAGCGGCATGACCCTGCTAATCGTCACCCACGAGCTGGCGTTCGCCCAGGCGGTGGCGGATCGCATCGTCTTCATGGACGGCGGCCACATCCTGGAGCAGGCCGCCCCCCATCAATTTTTCGACAATCCCAGGAGCCAGCGTGCCCGCCAGTTCCTCGCCAAGTTTTCTTATACAACTGTCAGCAAACGAAAGGAGTCAGCATGAAGATAATTACCTCGGTCCTGTTTAGCGCCCTCATCGGCCTGGGCCTCGCCAGCGGCGCCGCCCAGGCAGAAGACGGTTCCCTCGCCAAGATCAAGGCGCGGGACAAGCTCATCGTCGGCGTCTTCACCGACAAGCCGCCGTTTGGCTACGTGGACGAGAAGGGCAACTACGTCGGCTTTGACACCGATCTCGGCCGCCGCTTCGCCAAGGATCTGCTGGGGGACGAGAACAAGGTCGAGTTCGTGGCGGTGGAGCCCGCCAGCCGCATCCCCTTCCTGCAGAGCGACAAGGTGGATCTCATCCTCGCCAACATGACGGTGACCCCGGAGCGGCGGCAGGTGGTGGACTTCACCAACCCGAACCTCAAGGTCGCGGTGCAGGTGCTGGTGCCGGAAGGCAGCGACGCCAAGAAGCTCGACGATCTGGCCGGCAAGCGGCTTATCGTCACCACCGGCACCACGGCCGACATCTGGCTGACCCGCAACCACCCGGACTGGAAGGTGCTCAAGTTCGAGAAGAACACCGAATCCCTGCAGGCGCTGGCCCAGGGCCGTGGCGACGCCTACGCCCAGGACAACCTGGTGCTGTTCAGCTGGGCCAAGGAAAACCCTGGCTATCGGGTGCTGCCCGAGAAACTGGGCTCGGAAGACCCCATCGCGCCGGCGGTGAAGAAGGGCAATATCGAGCTGCGGGACTGGGTCAACGACCGTCTCGCCAAGCTGGGGGAAGAGAAGTACCTGCTGAAACTCTACGACCAGTATGTGCGCGACAAACTGAGCGCCGATACCGATCCCAACGACGTGATAGTGGAAGGAGGCAAGTGGCAGGGTTGAGCCCTGCCCCCACAGCAGTGCTGAGTGTGAAGTGTGTGATCTTTGGTTCCGTTGGTCTGCAAACCGCAAGGTTTGACCTTTCCAGGCGCCCCCTCCAGGTGGCGCCTTTTTTTTGTTTGCAAGACCCCGGCAGGCGGGACACCCGCTCTGTGAGCCAGCTCCCCCTGCCCCGGGATGCCCTGTGCCATCCTCACTGAAACGGCAGCGGGAGGAGAAACCCATGTGGATAGAGGCCGAGCCCGTCTACGGCGCCCTGGTGTCCCTGGCCATCGGGCTCATCATCGGGCTGGAGCGGGGCTGGCAGGTGCGCCAGCTCGGAGACAACCAGCGCATCGCCGGGATGCGCACCTATGGCCTCATCGGTCTGCTCGGCGGGGTCTGCGCCCTGCTGCTGCCCACCCTGGGCGCCTGGCTGGCCCTGCTCGGTCTGCTGACCGTGGTGACGGGGTGCGGCCTCTCGGTCTGGCTGGCCCAGCGCTGGCAGGGGGAGTTCGGCCTCACCAGCTCGGTAGCCATGGTGCTCACCTACCTGCTGGGGCTGATGTCGGTGCTGCAGAGCCCGAGCGAGGCGGTGGCCTGCGCCGTGCTGGCGGCCCTCCTGATGGGGCTCAAGGGCAAGATCCAGCAGGGGATGCTGTTCTTGAGCGAAATGGAGTTTCACGCCACCCTGCGCTTTCTGCTCATCTCCCTGGTGCTGCTGCCGGTGCTCCCCGATGCCGAGATGGGTCCCCTCAATGCCTTCAATCCCTTCAATCCCTTCAAGATCTGGCTCATGGTGGTGGTGATCGCCGGCATCTCGTTCTGTGGTCACTTTGCGGTGCGCCTGCTCGGCACTCGCTCCGGGCTGGTGCTCACCAGCATGCTGGCGGGGCTCGCCTCCTCCACCGCCCTCACCCTGCAATTTGCCCGCCTCAACAAGGAGCAGGGAGGGCTGGAACGGCTGCTGGCCACCGGCATCCTGCTGGCGGGGGCCACCATGTGGCTCAGGCTGCTGGCACTGGTGCTGATCATCTACGGGGAGCTGGCGCTGCGTCTGGCTGTCCCCCTGCTGCTGCTGGCAGCCATCGTCTACGGCTTTGCCTTCTGGTTCTGGCGCCAGCGGGAAGAGATGCCGGACGGCCCGGTACAGCCCGAAACCCGCAACCCGCTGGATCTCGCCACCGCCATCAAGTTCGGTCTGCTGCTCGCCCTCATCGGCTTCATGGCCACCCTGCTGCAAAGCAAGGTGGGCAACTCCGGGGTCTATCTGCTGTCGCTGGTCTCCGGCATCACGGACGTGGACGCCATCACCCTCTCCCTCTCCCAGCTCGCCCAGAAGGAGCTGGCCCTGGAGGTGGCGGCCAGGGGCATACTGCTCGCCGGGCTGGTCAACTCCCTGGTGAAAGGGGTGCTGGCACTGGTGATTGGCGGACGCAGCCTGGGGCGGCGGGTCTTGCTCCCCTACCTCGTCTCCATCCTGCTCATCCTGCCCCTTGTCCTGTGACGTGATGGCGTGATGGCGTGATGACAGGATGACGGGGATCACCTGACGGGCCCGGCACTCTGACACCCCCTCCCCTTGTCGCGTATACTGCCCCCTCTTGCAGCAGGAGGAGATGACCATGGCAAGCGACTGGGACAAGGTACTGGCGGGGGGCGCCCTGGACAGCCAGAGCGAGGAGATAGCGAACGACCGCATTCGCGGCCAGGCGCTGCTGAGCCGACTCAACGCCTCACCGGCGGGGGATCACGTCCTGCGCCAGCAGATCTGCCGTGACCTCTTCGCCCACTGCCCCGACTCCTGCTGGATCAGCACCCCCTTCACCTGCGAATTCGGCCGCAACATCCACATCGGCGAGAAGACCTTCTTCAACTTCAACGTCACCATACTCGACGTGGGCGAGGTGCACATCGGCAACCATGTGCTGCTGGCCCCCAACGTGCAGATCTACACCGCCACACACACCATGGATCATCTGGAGCGACGCAACTGGACCGCCTACAACAAGCCGGTGCGGATCGGCGATGACTGCTGGATTGGCGGCGGAGCCATCATCTGCCCAGGCGTCACCATAGGGCCGCGCTCCATCATAGGGGCTGGCGCCGTGGTGACCCGGGACATCCCGGCGGACTCCCTGGCGGTGGGCAATCCGGCCCGGGTGATCCGCACGTTAAGCCCGGACGAGACCCGGGATCCGGCGTGCCTATCATGATGGTGCTGGCCCTGCTGCCCCTGGGCTGGGCAGGCTGGCTCGGCCTGCACGATGCCAACTGGTGGCCGCTGGCCCTGATCCTGCTGATGAGCCTACTGACCCTGGTCGTCTACGCCTGGGACAAGCGCCAGGCCATTCGCGGTGGCTGGCGCGTGCCCGAGGCCCGCCTGCACCTGCTTGAGCTGTGCGGCGGCTGGCCCGGCGCCCTGGTCGCCCGCCAGTGGCTGCGCCACAAGACCCAGAAGGGGAGCTACCGCCTGCGGTTCTGGGCCATCGTCTGGGGGCAGTTGCTGCTGCTCGGGATCTGGCTCGGCTGGCCGCTCTGGCCGCTCTGAACAACCAGGCGGGCATTGCCGCCCAAGGTTGGGTATGAGACAACGACAGCACGGGAGACAGATCCTCTCGTTCAAATATTGAAAGGAGTCATTCATGACCATGTGGACAGGTATCGTTCTGATCGTCTTTATCAGCGTGTCGTTCAGCTATCTCACCAAGCGCGCCCGCTACCAGATGGGGGATGCCCGCATTACCGACCGTCTTGGCAAGCAGGACATGATCATCAAGGAGTTGCAGGAGCGCATCGCCAATCTGGAGGCCATCGTCGTCGAGGAGGAGAAACGCCGCCCGTTCAAGGATCTCTGATCCGGCAAGCCGGGTGGCAAACCAACCAGCCCCCGGGCTGCAAGGGTTTGCCGCCGCTCCCCTCCCGCGCTCACCCGCCTCCTGCCAGGTAAAAACTAAATTCACAGCAGGATCAATCCCCTGCCATTTTTCGGCTGAATGATCGCCAAGCTGGCCCGTTCCCTGCTCCGTCATGACATCAGTCGTACGGAGAGTGACATCATGATCGCCATCGGCACCCTGCTTCCCCTCGCCTCCCTTGCCATCAAGCTCGGCAGCAAGCTGCTGGGCGACGGCACGCCGCCCGCCCAGACCGAGCCTGCCGTGCAGGAAGAGCACCTTGCCCCCACGGTGCAGAGCCTGTTCCAGCGCCTTGGCATCCAGGAGGCTGACAGCGAGCAGAACCGCCCTGCCATCAACCACTTCATGGGGGCGCTGATGCAGACCCTGGGCCAGGAATCCTCGGGCCAGTCGCTGCCCCAGGCCATCGATGCCGCCCGCATCCAGTTGGCAGACGGCACCCAGAGCACCCGCCTCGACGCGCTGCAGAGCGAGCTCGACACCCTCAAGGACTCCCTTGGCAACAGCGACCTCAACCTCGATCAGCTGCTCTACGCCTTCAAGCAAACCCTGCCCAATGGCAAGGGGGAAGGTGTCGGCAAACTGCTCAATGCCAGCGCGTGAACGGGAGTGGAACCATGAAAAACGGCAACCTGGAGGTTGCCGTTTTTGTCGGGCCGGATCCCATGATGCCACGCTAGGGTAGTGAGGAAGGTGGACTCAGCATCGCCTCTGCCAGCGTGCTCTGCCCGCGATCCTGCAAGGTATTGGCCGCACCCAGGCGATCCGCTGTCTCCTTGTTCTGACCCAGCTTGAACTTGCCGACCAGCCGCTCAATCTCGATCTCTATGCCCACCACAGCCTGCACCATGGTCTCGAGATAGTCTCTCGGTGCATCCGCCATCTTCCAGGGGCTGGGCTCTGCAGCCTCCTGGGTGCGGGTCAGGGTGGCGAGCAGGCGGCGCACAAAGCGCGCATCGTCCCGCACCCGGATGCGACCGTGGGCGTGCACCACCGCATAGTTCTAGGTCGGCACCTGCTTGTGGTGTTCCTGCTTGCTCGGATACCAGTTGGGGGAGATGTAGCCGTCGGCAGCCCTGAAGATCACCAGAACCTCCTGGCCTTCTGTCACCTCCTGCCAGAGCGGGTTGTTGCGGGCCACATGGGCACGCAGGACGCCATGCTCCCCCTCCCCGACATCGAACTCGAACGGCAGATGGTTGGCATCGAGCCCCGACTCGCCATGAGTGATCAGGGCCCCCAGGGGTTGGGCCCGGATCAGCTGGTGCAGCATTTCGGGATCGGTGACGGCGAAATGGGGTGGCAGGTACATAAGGGCTCCTTGAGCGAGGCATTGGCTTCCATGCAGAAGCCCATTCTTGCGCAATCGGGATCCGCAGGCGATGGCAAAGACATAAAAAAATGGTTCATCGCGGCTTTCCGGGGAAGGCCGCCTTGATTTTCAGAAAAAAGTATTCTGAGTCCCTAAATCCATATGC
>NZ_JAPCJD010000085.1:0-17147 GCF_027707845.1 Aeromonas sp. QDB14
ACACAGATTGCTTGATTCAAATTGTTAAAGAGCGACGCAGCTTTTGGCTGCTGCGGGAGTGGCATTCTACTCAACCGTCTTCTCGAGTCAAGCCTTATTTGCAAAGGCTTTTTTCGAGGCGCCGACTGGCTTGTTTGCGTTGCCGCTTGCCCTGTCGATGGAGGCGCATTATAGGGAGCGAATTCGTTCTGGCAACCCCTCCTCTGCAATAAAATTGCAAAAATCGGCACTTTTTTAGTTATTCATATCCAAACACAGCTTTTATACAAACTTATCCACAGAAACCGGTGTCGTCTTGCTAGAATGGCCGAAAACAAGGAGGCCAAGATGGACTTGCGACTGAGACCTTACAAGGGAAAATGCCCGCAACTGGGCAAACGGGTATATGTAGATCCCTGTGCCAGCCTGGTGGGGGATATCCAGCTAGGTGACGATGCCAGCATCTGGCCCATGGTGGCCGCCAGAGGGGACGTCAACCATATCCGCATCGGTGCCCGCAGCAATATCCAGGACGGCACAGTGCTGCACCTGACCCGCAAGAGTGCCAGCAACCCCGGCGGCTATCCGCTGCTGATAGGTGAGGATGTCACGGTCGGTCATAAAGCCATGCTGCACGGTTGCACCATAGGCGACCGGGTGCTGGTCGGTATGGGTGCCATCCTGCTGGATGGGGTGATCGTTGAAGACGATGTGATGATCGGGGCGGGCAGCCTGGTGCCACCAGGCAAGCGGCTCGAGGCCGGCTTTCTTTATATGGGCAATCCCGTCAAGCAGGCCCGCCCTCTCAAGCCCGCCGAGATCGCCTTCCTGAAGACCTCGGCCGACAACTATGTGCTGCTCAAGGATGAATACCTGCAAGAGGCCTGACCCTGCAGCCACAAACAGGAAGCCCGGCATGATGCCGGGCTTCTCTTCTTATATAGCTATGTGACCATCAGGCAGGATCAGTGGGCCTGATCCCAGTTGTCACCGGTGCCCGCTTCCACCACCAGCGGCACATACAGTTCAGCCGCACCCGACATCTTATCCTTGATGATGGCGATGTACTCTTCCAGCTTCTCTTCGCGGATCTCGAACACCAGTTCATCGTGTACCTGCATCAACATGCGGATCGACTCGTCTTCAATCCCGCGGATCCAGCCATCCACGTTGATCATGGCGCGCTTGATGATGTCGGCAGCGGTGCCCTGCATGGGAGCGTTGATGGCGGCCCGTTCGGCCGCCTTGCGCAGACCGGCGTTGCGGGACTTGATATCCGGCAGATAGAGGCGACGGCCAAACAGGGTTTCGACATAACCCTGGGCCTCCGCCTGCTGGCGAGTGCGCTCCATGTACTCCAGCACCCCCGGGTAGCGCTCGAAGTAGAGATCCATGTACTTCTGCGCTTCGGCGCGACCGATACCCAGCTGCTTGGCCAGACCGAAGGCGCTCATGCCGTAGATGAGACCGAAGTTGATCGCCTTGGCGCTGCGACGCATGTCGCTGGTCACCGCATCGAGCGCGACGCCGAATACCTCGGCGGCGGTCGCCTTGTGGATGTCCTTGCCCTCGGCAAAGGCGGTCAGCAGCCCCTTGTCACCGGAGAGGTGGGCCATGATGCGCAGCTCGATCTGGGAGTAGTCCGCCGCCACCAGCTTGTAACCAGCGCACGGAATGAAGGCCTGCCGAATGCGGCGCCCCTGTTCGTTGCGCACCGGAATGTTCTGCAGGTTGGGGTCGGTTGACGAGAGTCGACCGGTCGCCGCCACCGCCTGGTGATAGGAGGTGTGCACCCGCCCGGTCTGCGGCTTGATCATCAGCGGCAGCTTGTCGGTGTAGGTGGACTTGAGCTTGGCCAGCCCACGGTGCTCCATCAGCAGACACGGCAGATCATAGGTCTCCGCCAGCTCGGCCAGCACCTCTTCCGCAGTGGATGGCGCTCCCTTGGGGGTCTTTTTGATGATCGGCAGCCCCAGCTTGGTGAAGAGGATCTCCCCAAGCTGCTTGGGCGAGGAGAGGTTGAACTCCTGCCCGGCCAGCTCGTGGGCCTGCTTCTCCAGCTCTGCCAGACGCACTTCGATCTCCTGACTCTGCTGATGCAGCAGCTTGGGCTCGATGGTGGTACCGAGTCGCTCCATCCGTGCCAGCACCGGCAGCAGGGGCAGTTCGATCTCGCTGAACACCTTGGCGAGACCCGGTTCGGCAGAGAGCTTGCCCCACAGCGTCTGATGCAGACGCAGGGTGATGTCGGCATCTTCCGCCGCGTAAGGGGCCGCCTGCTCCAGTTCAATCTGGTTGAAGGTGAGCTGCTTGACCCCCTTGCCGGCGATCTCTTCGAACGAGATGGTTTCGGCGTTCAGATACCTGCGGGCCAGGGAATCCATGTCGTGGCGGCTGGCAGTGGAGTTGAGCACATAGGATTCGAGCATGGTGTCGTAGGCGATACCCTGCAGCTCGATGCCGTGGTTGAGCAGCACATTGCGGTCGTACTTGAGGTTCTGCCCCACCTTGAGACGGGCCGGATCTTCCAGCAGCGGTTTGAGCTTGCCGAGTACCACGGCCTCGGTCAGCTGCACCGGCGCCCCCAGATAGTCGTGGCCGAAGGGCACATAGGCCGCCTTGCCCGGCTCGATGGCAAAGGAGACGCCAACGACCCGCGCTTCCATATAGTCGAGACTGGTGGTCTCGGTGTCGAAGGAAAACAGCGGCGCCGCCTGCAACCGTGCCAGCCACTCATCGAATTCGGCCTCATCCAGAATGCAGCGATAGTCGGTTTCGATGGCGGCTACCGGGGCGGCGCCTTCCTCATCACCTGCGGCTTCGCTCTCCTCGCCACCAGACTCCAGTTCTTTGATCAGGTTGCGCAGCTCGTACTCGCGGTAGACCGCCAGCAAAGCCTCCTTGTCGATGGGACCAAGCTGCAGCTCTTCCAGACTCTGCTCCAGGACCACGTCGGTCTTGATGGTGGCCAGCACGTAGGAGAGGCGCACCTGCTCTTCCTGCTCGCGGAACTTGTCGGCAAACGCCTTGGAGCCGCGGAAGCCGAGCGCCGCCACCTTGTCGAGGTTGGCGGCAATCTCGTCGATGCTGCCTATCCCCTGCAACAGGGCCAGTGCGGTCTTCTCGCCGACACCGGTCATGCCGGGAATGTTGTCCACCTTGTCCCCCATCAGCGCCAGGTAATCGATGATGAGCTCGGGCGGTACGCCGAACTTCTCGATCACCCCTTCCCGATCGGTCTTCACATCCTTCATGGTGTCGATCAGGGTGACATGGTCGGAGACCAGCTGCGCCATGTCCTTGTCGCCGGTGCTGATGAGCACAGGCAGCTGTTTCTCGGTCGCCTGACGGGCCAGGGTGCCGATCACGTCGTCGGCCTCCACCCCTTCGACCATCAGGAAGGGGAAACCCATTGCCTTGATCATCTGGTGGATAGGAGCGACCTGGCTGCGCAGATCGTCCGGCATGCTGGCGCGTGTTGCCTTGTATTCGGGATAGATGTCGTCACGGAAGGTCTTGCCCTTGGCGTCGAACACCACGGCCACGTGGCAGTCGGGGTACTGCTTGCGAAGGCTGCGCATCATGTTGGCCATGACACGGACGGCGCCGCTAGGCAAGCCGGTCGAGGTGCGCAGATCGGCCTGCTGCGAGGCAAAGAAGGCGCGGTAAAGATATGAAGATCCGTCGACCAGAATAAGAGGATTGCTAGAGGCCATGAAAATCGTCCTGCCAAGAATAAACAGCCGCTAGGATGCCACAGGGCCCGCACCACACCAAGGGGACTCCCACCATCACCCCGGCGCACCGGTGGGGCATATTGCTGTGGATAACTCTGTGCTCAAAAATGGCACCATTGCATCACGGCCGTGACAAATCTGTGGATTAAAACAAAAAATATCTTTTAAAACAATATGTTGAGATCATGAAAACTCAACATGACGCACGCATCATGATCTCGATCAATGTGGAAAAAAATTCAAGAGGGGTGCTGAGGCAGGATCCAAAACGAAACAATCCTAGCACAGGGAGATGACTTGACCAGCGGAGGTCGAACGATAACCATACAAAAGTACAACAATCTACCCTGGCTCACATTTTCAACAACGAGGAGTCTGTCATGAAAAAAGTGGCCGTGATCTTGAGTGGTTGTGGCGTGTTTGACGGCGCCGAAATCCACGAGGCCGTCATCAGCCTGCTGGCGCTGGCCCGTCAGGGAGCATCCGTTCAATGCTTCGCCCCCAATGTCCCTCAGCTTCATGTCATCAATCACCTGACCGGCGAGGTCAACGAGGGAGAGAGCCGCAACGTGCTGGTCGAGGCGGCCCGCATCTGCCGCGGCCAGATCAGGGATGTGGCTGAACTGGATGCAGCCGACTTCGACGCCCTGCTGGTGCCGGGCGGCTTCGGCGCCGCCAAGAACCTGTGTGACTTCGCCATCAAGGGCGCAGAGTGCCGCATCCAGCCGGATGTGCTGAAGGCCTGCCAGAGCTTTGCCAGAGCCGGCAAACCGGCCGCCTACATCTGCATCGCACCGGCCATGATCCCGCTCATCTATGGGGCAGGCACCCTGGCCACCATTGGCAACGACGAGGGCGCCGCCAACGCCATCGAAGCCATGGGTGGCAGTCATCTCGACTGCCCGGTGAGCGAGTTCGTGGTGGATCAGGAGCGCAAGGTCATCTCCACTCCTGCCTACATGCTGGCCAACAATATTGTGGAGGCGGCGGACGGCATCGAGAAGACCGTCAAACAGCTGCTGGCACTCTGATTGCCCGGCAGACCAAAACAAGCGGGCCGCTCAAAGAGCGGCCCGCTTTCATTCCGGTCAATCTAGACGGGATCAGATGGCATCGCCCATCTGGTCCATCTTGCCCAGCAGGGCACGCAGACGCTCTTGCCAGGCAACGTGCTCATTGCGCAGTTGGTGGTTTTCGTCTTGCAGCTTGCTGTTCTGCTCTTTCAGCTCGTCCAGCTCCATCTTCAGCAAGGAGATGTTGTCGACGGCGGATTGTACTTTGGATTCGAGTTGCTCAAGGACTTCTAGTGACATATGCATACCTGTATGTTCAATTGCGATGCCCCACAGAGGGCGATTCAAGCGCGTGGAGCCAGCATACCCTGATGCGCTCGGCACAAACAAGCCAGCACGTTGCAAAATGCGCCCTGCGGCCCGGTATTGATTAAATATGCGTCGGTTTTTCTCGCAGGCAGCAGGAACCTCGATCCCGGGCGTCCGCCGTGGCACAACCCGCCCTCCTGCCGATGCCGCCATCAGCCATGCAAGGCGATGAAGCCCCCCATCATCAGACAGGCCACGGCGTACATCAACAGGCCGTAGAGCAGGTTCCAGCGCAGCAGCAGCCCGGCGCTCAGGTTGTAGCGGGACGCCAGCGCCAGATTGGAGCCGGAGAGCGGGCTCGTCCCGGTCGCCAGCCCCCACCCCATGAGGAAGCACATGCCAAGCAGGCTGGGATCCGGTGCCAGCGGCCAGAGCAGCGGCGCCACCCCCGAGATGCTGATGAGAGGATGCACGCCCACTATGGCCACCAGGAAGATCAGCAGCAGGGTCAGACAGGCTTCCAGCCAGCCGAAGTGGTTGAACAGCGGCAGGCCGTGGCCACTGCCAAAGTCCAGTACTGACAGCGCGCTGTTGATGCCAGCCGCCAGCAGGCCGGCCCCCAGAAACAGCACAAGCTGGCCACCGATGGCCGGGAAGCGCTCAACCACCTGGCGCTTGAGAGCAGCCCCTCGCCCCGCTTGCGGCATGAACAGCAAGGCCAGCAAGGGCGCCACCAGGGCGATCACCGCCAGAATGCTGAGTCCGGGCCAGAAACGGTGGATCACCAGCACCAGCAGTGCCAGGGTCACCGGTAGCCCCAGGGTCTGGAGCCGCAGCGGATAACCTTCAAAGGTCTCCACACCGAGTCGCTCTACCTGCCAGGCTGTCAGCCCCATGGCCAGCAAAGCCGCCAGTATGCCAAAAGGCAGTATACTGCCCAGTTGCAGACCCGGTGCATAGGTGAGGGCCACCGCCATGGCGACGAAGAAGGGGGACCAAAACGCAGCCGCACAGAAGATCCGGCTCAGCACCATGACCTGACGCCGCTCCAGCGTCCCGTTGCGCTCCAGCCGATCGCCGATGATGAAGAGCACCGAAAGATTGATGACGGCCCCCAGCAGATTGAGGCTGGCCATGGTGCTCCACAGCCCCTTGCGACCGGACCAGGAGGCGGTGCCGGTCAAGAGGCCGGAGGTAGCCAGATTGAGGGTGCTCACTGCGGCAAACATGGTCAGCATGTTGATGTTCGGCAAGAGCCAGTCACCTGGGCTGAGGCTGGCACCTCGCCACCAGGAAAAGAGCAGCAGCAGGAGCGCCGCGCCGTAGAGGGCCAGCGCCTGGCGCCGTGCGGCCCCCACCAGCCAGGGCCAGGTGAGCAGGGAGGCGGCCCAGGCCGCGATGGCGGCGGGCCAGGGGGAGAAGTCCAGATAAAGGTGCAGCAGGTTGAGCAGCCACATCCCCAGGATCAGAAAGCCTGACCAGCGCTTGACCATACAACGGCCTCGGTCAGGGGATCAGAGGCACTGATCCATGTCCAGGGAAGGTTTGTCGCACTCGGGGCGGCCCACAATCCTGGCGGGCACGCCAGCGACCGTGGTGTGAGGCGGCACCGGGTTGATCACCACGCTGCCGGCACCGATCTTGGCGCCGACGCCCACCTCGATGTTGCCAAGCACCTTGGCCCCCGCCCCTATCATCACCCCTTCCCGGATTTTGGGGTGACGATCGCCACTCTCCTTGCCGGTCCCCCCCAGAGTCACACTCTGAAGGATGGAGACGTCGTTCTCGATGACGGCGGTTTCCCCGACCACGATACCGGTGGCATGGTCAAACATGATGCCCTTGCCGATGCGGGCGGCCGGGTGTACATCCACGCCGAACACCACGGAGATCTGGTTTTGCAGATAGAGCGCCAGGGCACGGCGTCCCTGACGCCACAGCCAGTTGGCCACCCGATACCCCTGAAGAGCATGGAATCCCTTGAGGTAGAGCAGCGGGGTGGAGAAGAGGTCGACCGCCGGGTCGCGATCCTGCACCGCGCAGATGTCGGCGGCCACTGCGGCCAGCAGCTCGGGTTCGCTGCGCAGGGCCAGCTCGATCACTTCCCGCAAGGCGATGGCAGGCATGGTGGTGCTGTCGAGCTTGTTGGCGAGCTGGAAGCTCAGCGCCGAGCGCAAATCCCGGTGATTGAGAATGGTGGAATGAAAGAAGCTGGCCAGCATGGGCTCCTGGGCCGCCATGCTCTGCGCTTCCTGCTGAATTTTTTGCCAGGTTCTGGCAACCAGATCATCCATGTTGCAGCCTACTGTTGTTCAGGGTGAGTGCTTTGTCGTTCTTTTGTCAGCACCGAGATGGGGTCCATGTGAATGATCACATCCATCCGCTCGAAGGCCTGGCGGACGGCCAGTTCAGCCTCGTCGGCTATCTGATGGGCCCTGACCAGAGGCAGTTGATCATCGAGTTCCAGATGCAACTGCACGAAACGGGTCGGCCCGGATTGGCGGGTACGCAGGTCATGTACGCCATGCACCCCTTCTACGGCACAGCAGAGGGCCATTATTCTCGCTTGTTCCTCCTCTGGCAACTGACGATCGAGCAGGGCCTGCACCGATTCGTAGCCGATATGGACAGCCCCCCACACCAGGAACAGACCGATCAGAATGGCAAACAGGCCGTCGGCCCAGTACCATCCCTGCCCCGCCAGCACCAGTGCCACCAGCACGCCGCCATTGAGCAGCAGGTCGGAACGGTAGTGCAGCATGTCGGCCTTGATGGCCACACTGTTGGTCTTGCGGATGACAAAGCCCTGGAAGCTCACCAGCAGCAGGGTCAGCACGATGGAGCCGACGCTGACCCAGATCCCCGCCTCCAGGCGCACCACGGGCACTTGATTCAGCATCGACGAGATGCCGTGCATCACCAGCAGCAGGGCGGACCCCGAGATGAAGGCCGACTGCACCAGACCCGCCAGGGACTCCGCCTTGCCGTGGCCGAAGCGATGCTCTTCGTCGGCAGGTGCCAGCGCATAACGGATGGCCAGCAGATTGATGAGAGAGGCGCTGATGTCCATGAAGGAATCGGTCAGGGATGCCAGCAGGCTGGATGAATCCGTCATCAGCCAAGCGATCAGTTTGCCCAGGATGAGCAGGGTGGCGGTGGTCACAGCGGCCATGCTGGCCAGGGTAACCCAGCGGGAATAGTGTTGGTGGCTCAAAACCGGCTTTCCTCCGACGCGTAAAAACTTATTATACCCTGACCCGGACGTCAGTTTGGCGTGCAAAATCAACAGAGTGACTCCCAGATGAACAAAATACTCCTGGTCGACGACGATCTCGAACTGACCCAGCTGCTCACCGAAATCCTGACCCTGGAGGGGTTTGAGGTCACCGTCGCCGAGGATGGGGAAGAGGGATTGCAGCGACTGGCAGAACAGGCTTTCGACCTGGTGCTGCTGGACGTCATGATGCCCAGACTCAACGGTTTCGCCATGCTGACCCGGCTGCGCAAGACCCACGACACCCCGGTGTTGATGCTGACCGCCCGTGGCGACAGCCAGGATCGGGTCAACGGGCTGGAGGCCGGTGCCGACGACTATCTCGCCAAGCCGTTCGACGACCGGGAGCTGCTGGCCCGGGTGCGCGCCATCCTGCGTCGAACCCAGAGCCAGGCTCCCCAGCGCGGCGGCAGCTCGGAAGAGGTGCGCTTCATGGATCTGGTGCTGCAGCCCGGCCTGCAACAGGCTCGCTGCGACGATCAGTTGCTGGAGCTCACTGCCACCGAGTTCGGCCTGCTGGAGTGCCTGCTGCGCAATCCGGGCCAGATCGTCAGCAAGGGCCTGCTCTCCGAACAGGTGCTGGGCAAGAAGCTCGAACCTTTCGATCGGGCCATCGACATGCACCTGAGCAACCTGCGCAAGAAGCTGCCGGAGCGGGCTGACGGCCAGCCCCGCTTCAAGACGGTGCGGGGACGAGGCTACTTGTGGCTGGAGCAGGCATGAAATCGGCCCGCACCTTCAACGGCCTTTCCACCCAGATCTTCCTCTGGTTCTGGTTCATCCTGCTACTGGTCGTGGCTGCGGTGGTGATCCTCCCCACCCTGGACCCCCGCAATATCATCCCGCTGCCGGCCCACGAGGTCACCCGTCTCAACAACAACCTGGCGGCGCTGCAACGGGGCGCGGATCCCGAGCAGGATTTCGATCTGGCCAAGGCCATCGATGCCGCGGGCCTCTTGCCGGTGGACAACATCTATCTACGCGATGCCAAGGGGCAGATGCAGTCCAGCACCCGGCTGAGCAAGTTCGTGATCCGTTTCATGCTCGACTCGGACAACCCGGCCAAGCCCATGCTGGGCAGCGAACACCAGCGCGCCATCGCCGGCCCCTTCCAGATGGTCCATCACGGCCAGACCTATCACGTCTATTTCGGTCTGAACGTCGAAAACTCCTACCTGTTCCTCTTCATCCAGATCCTGGATCACCCCATCCAGATCCTGGGCATCGCCATGCTGGTCAGCACCCCGCTCTGTCTATTGCTCGCCTGGCGTCTGACCCGCCCCATACTGCAGTTGCAGCAGTCGGTCTCCCAACTCGCCCAGGGCAACCTGGAAATACAGATCCCCAACCTGGGGCGGCGCGACGAGATAGGCCAGCTGGCCGAACATGTCAGTCGCATGGTCGATACCCTCAAGGACATGATCCAGAAGCAGAAGCAGTTGCTCTCCGACATCTCCCACGAGCTGCGCAGCCCCCTGACCCGCATCCAGCTCGCACAGGCGCTGATCCGCCGCAAGCAGGGGGACAGCGCCGAGCTGGCGCGCATCGAAGGGGAGATAGCCCGGCTCGACAAGCTGATAGGGGATCTGCTGGATCTGTCGCGGGTGCAGCAACATGTGGAGGCGCCGGTGACGCTGCCCCTGGCGGAGCTGCTGGAGCCCATCCTGGACGACGCCATGTTCGAGGCAAACCAGAACGGCAAACAGCTCAGGCTCCCCTCCCTGCCCGCCGAATCCCTCACCATGTGGCCGGAGCTGCTGGCGCGCGCCCTGGAAAACCCCCTGCGCAACGCCCTCAAGTATGCCCGCGAGTTCATCAAAGTGGACTGGTACCGGGAGGGACGGGAATGGGTGATGACCATACGGGATGACGGCCCGGGCGTGCCGGTGGAGCAGCAGCCCCGGTTGTTCCTGCCCTTCTTTCGGGTGGACGATGCCCGCAACGCCAAGACCGGGGGCACGGGTCTCGGCCTTGCCATCGCCGCCGAGGCGATCCAGCGTCATGGGGGGACCATCCGGGCCAGCAGCAATCAGCCGACCGGACTGGTCATCACCATCCGTCTGCCCATGCCCTGACCTCCCCCTTTTCATCGGCACGGGTGCTGGGTATGCTGGCGCCCGTTTCGCACCAGCCCAGGATCCTTCCATGCTCGATATCGTGCTCTACCAACCGGAAATCCCCCCCAACACCGGCAACATCATTCGCCTCTGCGCCAATACCGGCTACCGGTTGCACCTGATAGAGCCCCTGGGGTTCGAGTGGGATGACAAACGGGTCAAGCGGGCCGGGCTCGACTATCACGAGTTTGCCGACGTCAAGCGCTGGCCTGACTATGAGGCGTTTCTGGCGGCCGTCGCCCCCCAACGGGTCTTTGCCTGCACCACCAAGGGACGCACCGCCCACTCGGCGGCCCGGTTTGCCCCCGGTGACGCTCTGCTGTTCGGGCCCGAGAGCCGAGGCCTGCCCATGGAGATCATCGAGAGCCTGCCATTCGAGCAGCGGCTGCGCATCCCCATGCTGCCCCAGAGCCGCAGCATGAATCTGGCCAACGCCGTCGCGGTGTTCGTCTACGAGAGCTGGCGACAGTTCGACTATTCAGGCTCGCTCTGACCGCTGACGATATTGGCAAGGCAGCCAGGATTCAGACTGACTGCGCCGCCCCCTGCCCCGCCAGCAGCCGTCCATCACGCTCCAGTCGCCAGCAGAGCCAGCCCAGCGTCAGGCCACGACCGGCCATCAAGGCACTCATGGCGGCCCACAGGGCCGCCACACCCCATCCCTGGCAGAACCACCAGATGGGAAAGAAGCCGGCAAACACCGCCACCAGCATGCTGTTGCGCATCTCCCGGGCCCGGGTGGCGCCGATAAAGACCCCGTCCAGCAGGAAGCACCAGACCGCCAGCAGCGGCATGGCCACCAGCCAGGGGAGCTGACGTTGCGCCTCGGCGATCACCGCCGGTATGTCGGTAATGTGGCGGATGAGCCAGTGGCCCCCCAGGGCAAACGAGAGGGTGAATGCCAAGGCGATCAGCAGCGCCCAGCCCAGATTGAGGACGATGGCCTCTCGCAGCAGCGGCCGATCACGCCGCCCGATGGCGCGCCCTACCATGGCTTCCACCGCATAGGCAAATCCATCCAGCCCGTAGGAAATCAGCATCAGGAAATTGAGCAGCACCGCATTGGCGGCCACCGCCACATCCCCCAGCCTGGCCCCCTGCAGAGTCATGAACACGAAGCAGAGTTGCAGGCAGAGTGAGCGGATGAAAATATCCCGGTTCAGGGCGAGCAGCCGCAGCAGGGCCGGCCACTGGCGCCAGCGCTGCCAGGCGTTGTGCCACACCCCGGGATCAAGTCGGCGCAGATGCCGGCTCACCAGCCAGAACCCCACCCCGAGCGTGCTGTAATCCGCCAGCAGGGAAGCTGCGGCCACCCCTTTCACCTGCCAGCCCAATCCCAGCACGAACCAGGCATCCAGCACCATGTTGACGAGATTGCCCAGGATCAGCAGCAGCATGGGACTGCGTGCATCCTGCATGCCCAGCAACCACCCCATGATGACCAGATTGCACAAGGCCGCCGGGGCGCTCCAGACCCGCACCGACACATATTGACCGGCATAGGTCTGTACCTCGGAAGAGCCGCCACCGAGGGCGATGATGGCAGGCAGGAACGGCAGCAACAGGAGCAACAGCGCCATGCCCAGTCCGATCGCCAAGCCCAGGGCCCGCGCCAGGGTGTCGAGCTGCCCTTCGGCATGGGCTGCACCCTGAGCCTGGGCGGTCAGCCCTGTGGTGGACATGCGCAGGAAGCCAAGCAGCCAGAACAGCAGATTGATGAAGGTCGCACCGACCGACACGCCGCCGAGAAACCAGGCCTGGCCAAGATGACCGATCACCCAGGTGTCCACCAACCCCAGCAAGGGCGTGGTGACGTTGGAGAACACCATGGGCAGGGCCAGGGCGAAGACGGCTCTGTGGCGGCGAGGATCCTTCAGCCAGGCGGGAATCAGCATGGTGCGCGCCGGGATCACTCGCCAGCCAGCCGCACGATGCGCGCGAAGTCGGCCACCATGGCCTGCATGTCCACGTGGGGCACCTCACCCGGTGCCACTTTGGGTCGGAAGGTGGCCACCAGCTTCCCCTCGGGGTTGATCAGCACGATGGAGGCGGAGTGGTCGATCAGGTAGTCCTTGCGATCCCCTTCCACGATGGAATAGACCAGCCCCAGATTGCGGACCAGAGGAAAGAGGGCACTGTGAGGTGCGGTCGCCGCCTTGAACTCGGGCTCGAAGAAGGCGGTATAGCTCTTCAGGCGGGCACTGTCATCCCGCTGGGGATCCGCCGAGATGAATACCACCTGGCTAGTGGGGGCTATCTTCTTCAACGCCGGATAGACGCTGCGCAGATCCGCCAGCGTGGTCGGACAGACATCCGGGCAGTAGGTGTAGCCGATGAACAGAAAGCTCCAGTGTCCCGTCAGGTTGGCAGGGGTAAAGGGCTGTGCATCCGCATCCGTGAGGGCAAACGGGTTGATGTCTCGCCCCGCCGGGTAGTAATCGGCCTGTTCCGGCACCGCGGGCTGACTCCAGTAATAAGCCGCCGCAATGGCGCCGATAAACAGCAACAGCAGCAGGTAAAAGCGTGGTTTAACCATATAAAACAAAGCCTTGCTTATGTTAGAAGCCCTAGGGGCAAAACCGGTAGGGGTCATTGTAACCCGCCTGCCCCCGCCGATGGCTAGTCTTGCATCCCGGCGGGAAAGCGTCTGTGCCATGGATAAGCCGCATCGGCGCCAAAACAAGAGCCCCGCTCTGGCGGGGCTCTTGTTTGTACAGGAAGAGGGATCAGGGCCGCAGCCTGTGCTGCGGCTGGGCACGTCTCAGGGGGACGCGCAGCGGGATGACGGGGGCAGTCCAGGGCTCATCCGGCAATCCGATGTCGTGATGACGGCGAAACAGACGAACCAGGCGGACAATCTTGTCTTTGGGGCACCCAAGCCAGATGGTCCAACCATCTCCCTTGTGATAGACCCAGAGCGCATAGAACCATGTCATCCGACTGCCCTTGATGAATCGGGTGATGGAAGATGCGGGCGCTGCGGCCGGCACCGGATCCCACGGCGAGCTTGAAGCCATACCTGTCCTCCTTGCTCAACAGGTCACGCTGACGGGTCTCTTTGTCCCCAACGACGAACCAACCACGGCAGCGTACTGACTGTACGAGTCCCCAGTCTGAGGCGACTCTCCCTTCTGCGCACCGACCCGGCGATCATGCATCCCTGCCATGGCGTACTGCCCGGTGCGACTCCCCCTTCCCTCATGACAGGGGCCTTATCAAAGGATATATCCGAAATGCATGTCGTGCGGCGAGACTGTGCACAGGAAGGAGAAGCGAAAAGATGGGGAGGAAGATGCCATCGGCAGATGAAAATGAAGAGGCCTCCCGCAGGAGGCCTCTTCATCGCATCGGATGCTTACATCCAGTCGGCGTTGCGGATCACACCGACCGCCAGGCCCTCTATGGTAAGGTGCTGACTGGCGAGATCCACCTCGATGGGGGAGAGCTCTTCGTTTTCCGGCAGCAGCCACACCTGGCTGCCCTTGCGCTGGAAGCGCTTGACGGTGACGTCCTCGTCGAGCCGTGCCACAACGACCTGGCCGTTGCGTACCTCCTGGGTCTTGTGTACCGCCAGCAGGTCCCCGTCCATGATGCCGATGTTCTTCATGCTCATGCCCTGCACCCGCAGCAGAAAGTCTGCCCGCGGGTGGAACAGGGCGGGATCCACCTGGTAATGGCTCTCGATGTGTTCCTGGGCCAGGATGGGTTCCCCGGCCGCCACCTTGCCGATCAGTGGCAGGCCGTTTTCTTCAGGCTGCACGTCCTCTTCTTCGAGCAGCAGACGAATGCCGCGGGACGTACCCGGCATGATCTCGATGACCCCTTTTTTGGCCAGGGCCTTCAGATGTTCTTCGGCCGCGTTGGCCGACTTGAAGCCAAGCTTCTGGGCAATCTCGGCGCGAGTCGGCGGCATGCCGGTCTCGTTCATGTTCGCCTTGATGAGCTCGAGTACTTCAGCCTGGCGAGGGGTAAGGGGTTTCATAGCATGGGCACCTGTCTTTTTATACAGCACACTGGCAGTATATACAGTGCTGGGGCCAAGGCAAGGCGCAACTGGCATTTGTCGCGACCCGACGCACATTTGTCCCTCCCCCCGCTCTGAAGTGCCGACTCATCGTACCTCTCGGCGACAAGCAGCCGGTGATTTGCTATGCTCACGCCGCATTTTTTTGGAGAGCAGACGCACATGTCCCTTGGACAGAAGATTTCCAGAGCCATCCTGCAATGGCCGGTCAGCGGCTTGGTCAATCACAAGAGCCTGCCGGAAAACCCCATCACCGAGCTCAAGCTGGATCCGGCCAGACCCATCGTCTATGCCCTGAAGACCAGCTCGATCACCGACCTGATGACCCTGCAACAGTGCTGCGAGGATCTCGGCCTGCCCGGCCCCTTCACGCCGCTGGAGCTGAACGGTCAACTGCTGCCACGCTACGTCTGTCTGGATCGTCCGCCTCCCCTGTTCGGCACGCGCAACAAGCCACTCCCCTTCCTGCAGGAGTTCCACCAGCTGCTGGACCTGCACAAGCAGGATCCGGCGCTGGATATCCAGGTAGTACCCGTCACCCTGTTCTGGGGCCGCGCCCCGGGCCGGGAAGGCGAGGAGGCCTCCGGCTGGAACATCATCAGTAGCCTGGCGCCAAACCGCCTGAAGAAGGCGCTGATCGTGATCCTGAAAGGGCGCGAGAACCTGGTGCGCTTCTCCCCGCCCCTCTCCCTGCGCTACATGGCGGACAAGCACGGCACCGACGAGGCCATCGCCCACAAGCTGGCGCGGGTGGCCCGTACCCACTTCAGCCGCCAGCAGCTGGCCGCCACCGGGCCCAAGCTGCCGAACCGCAACCTGCTGTTCAAGCAACTGCTGGATTCGAGCGTGATCCAGCAGGCCATCGAGGAGGAGGCCAGACGGGAAGGGATCAGCCTGGAGAAGGCGCAAAAGCGTGCCCACGGCTACATGGACGAGATCGCCTCCAATTTCTCCTATCGGTTGATCCGCCTCGGGGAGAGTTTCCTCGGCTGGCTGTGGAACAAGCTCTATCGCGGCCTCTCGGTCAACGGAGCAGAGCAGGTGCGTCAGCTGGCCCAGGAAGGGCACGAGATCGTCTACGTCCCCTGCCATCGCAGCCACATGGATTACCTGCTGCTCTCCTACGTCATCTACCACCAGGGCATGGTGCCGCCCCACATCGCGGCGGGCATCAACCTCAACTTCTGGCCAGCGGGCCCCATCTTCCGCCACGGCGGCGCCTTCTTCATCCGCCGCACCTTCAAGGGCAATCCGCTCTACAGCACGGTATTCCGGGAGTACCTCAACCTGCTGTTCGCCAAGGGCTACTCGGTGGAGTTCTTCACCGAGGGCGGGCGTTCGCGTACCGGTCGCCTGCTGCCCCCCAAGACCGGCATGCTGGCCATGACCCTGCAGGCCATGATGCGCGGGCTGGACAGGCCGGTGACCCTGGTCCCCGTCTACCTCGGCTACGAGCACGTGATGGAGGTGAACACCTACCACAACGAACTCAAGGGGAGCCGCAAGGAGAAGGAGAGCTTCCTGCAGGTGCTCGGCATCCTGCGCAAGCTGCGCAACTATGGCCGCGGCTTCGTCAACTTCGGTGAGCCGCTGACCCTCAACAATTACCTCAACGAGCACGTGCCCAGCTGGAAGGATCACATCGGTGAGGAGGAGCGTCCCGAGTGGATGGCCTCCACCGTCAACCAGCTGGCCGAGCTGCTGATGACCCGCATCAACGATGCCGCCGCCGTCAACGGCCTGACCCTGAGTGCCCTGGCCCTGCTGGCCGCCGAGCGCCACGCCCTGACCCGGGACGAACTCCAGGCCCAGCTCAACACCTATCTGGACCTGCTCAAGCAGGTGCCCTACAGCCCGCACAGCACCATGCCGGACGAGGACGCCAGGACCCTGCTGGAGCAGGCGATGGAGCTCAACAAGTTCGAGGTGAGCGAGGACAAGCTGGGCCAGATCATCAGCCTGGACCGCTATCAGGCGATCCTGCTCACCTACTACCGCAACAACATACTGCACCTGTTCGCCATGCCCTCTCTGGTGGCGGCCCTGATCGAGCGGTGCGAGGGGATCTCCCGCAGCGAGATCGTCGCCCGCTGTGTCGACATCTACCCCCTGCTCAAGACCGAACTCTTCCTGCGCTATGAAGAGGACGAGCTGCCGGAACTGATCGATGCCCTGCTGGCCGAGCTGTTACGCCAGCAACTGGTCGAGGCACGCGACGGCGGCTACTGGGTCAACCCCGGCAACCAGATGCGCCTGCTGCTCTTGGCCGAAAGCATTCAGGAGACCCTGCAACGCTACGCCATCGTGCTGACCCGCATGCTGGCCCAACCCCACATCGAGGCGGAGCAACTGGAAGCGGACGGCCTGATGATGGCGGAGCGCCTCGGCACCCTGCACGGCATCAACGCCCCCGAGTTCTTCGACCAGAAGCTGTTCAGCACCCTGATCCACACCCTGCGCAGCGAAGGCTATCTGGATCCGGGCTGCAAACCGGATCTCGGCCGCTTCCAGGCATTGGCCGACAACATAGTGCCGCTGCTTAGCAACAAGATCCGCCGCACCATCCAGGCGGGCAACCGGCTCTGAGGCGTCGACACCCAACAAAAAGGCCGCATCATGCGCAATGCTGTTCACTTAAGCGGAGCCGCATTGCGATTTACCGGAAAACGGGTCTTTGATATCTTCACCGCCCTG
>NZ_JAPCJD010000086.1:0-16599 GCF_027707845.1 Aeromonas sp. QDB14
ATTGAACTGTCAGGAGCTGGCTGCACAACAGCCATTATGCCCAATCAACTGGTGCAGTCGTCTTCTGAAAATGACAAAGGTGCCTATTTCGTGAGTGTCACTAGGGCTTGCCCTATTGACCGGGAGGAGACCATGGCACTGGTAGGTTATGCACGCGTGAGCACGGTAGGCCAGAGCCTGGATACCCAGCTTCAAGCGCTGGCCGAGTGCAGCAAGATTTTCCAGGAGAAAGTGAGCGGCGCCAGCGATGACCGGCCCCAGCTCGCCCTGCTGCTGGATTGTGTGAATGCAGGCGACGTGGTGATGGTGACCAAGCTGGATCGCCTGGCACGCAACACTCGTCACCTGTTGGAAATATCGGAGTCCCTGCAACAGCGGCAGGTGGCCCTGCGCATCTTGAACCTAGGCGTCGACACCTCAACCCCGACCGGCAAGCTGATGCTGACCATGATCGGCGCCATCGCCACCTTCGAGCGGGAGCTGATGCTGGAGCGCCAAGCCGAGGGGATCGAGCTCGCCAAACAGCGTGGGGCCTACAAGGGCCGCAAGCCCACCGCGATGGCGAAGGGGAACGAGGTGCTGGCGCTGGCCGAGCGCGGGTTACCCAGGGCCGAGATCGCAAGGTTGGCGGGGATCAGCGTTTCCAGTGTGCAGCGCATCCTCAGGGCAACAGAAAAATAATGCCGAGGCGTTTCCCGGCACATGGGATTCATATTCAACACAAGGAAGAAAATAATGAAAAAACATCATCATCTCTCGTTAATCGCCGTTCTGGTCCTCAGTGCTTGCGGCGGTGGCAGCGACAACAGCAGTAGTGATAATGGCAGCAATGGCGCTCCTGCCGATATCACCCTAACCGGTCGCGCCCTCTCCGGCGACTATCTGGCTGGGCAAGCCGTCTGCCTGGACCTCAACGCCAGCCAGCAGTGCGACAACGGCGAACCGCAGACCACCACCGACAGTCAGGGGCGTTTCAGCTTCACCCTGCCAGAAACGCAGCAGGCCGACGCCAGTCAGGCATGGGCCATTCTTGCTGCCCCTGCCACCTCGCCGAAGGCTGCTGCTCGGGCCGCCGCTACCCCAACCCTGTTTGGTTATGTTGACGGTACTGAGTTTGTGGTCAGCCCCTATACCCACCAACTGGTCACCAGCACCAACCCTGAGCAGCGCAAGACCCAATATCAATCCAGCATCGCCACCAAGGAGAAACAACTGATTGCCAGCGAGCTGGGGCTGACGACGCAGGAGGCCAGCGAACAGAAGCTGTTTGGCGACTATCTGGCGGCGGGTGACGAGCACAGCGCAGCCCTGGCCGAGGAGGCCGCCATCAAGGAGCAGCATGTCGTTGAGGCGAGCGCCCTACAAGCCGAGCTGGCGGCGGCCCTTGCCACCGACAACCCGCAAGGATGGCAATCGGTCACGGTCAGCATTCGCAACCTGCGCGAGTACAACCGCAATCAGGACATCTGGCAGCAAATCCGCCTGCAAGAGGTTGTCTACACCAAACAGGTTGAGGCCATCGAGACGACCCGCACCGAGAGCACCCGCTGGCTGCTCGATGAACAGGGCGGCTATGATGCCCAGCAGCCACTGCGCCGCTTTATCGACGAGGAGCACAAGCACTGGGACAGCAAGCAATATAGCCTGTACTCCACCTGGGATTGGAGCTACGACGAGAGCGGCAATGCCACCGTCAAAGGCGAGAGTATCCGCAGCGGCACCTTCAGTCAGGATGCGAATGGTCTCTACAGCTACCACACCACGGAGTTCACCAACGAGGGCACGCCCGTTCCCCAGGACACGACCCCGTTGCCTGAGGATAGTTATTGCGAAGGCTTCGATATTCAAGCCGAGTTCGCCCGCTGGCAAGCCGACCCAAGCCTGACGGCGCTCGACCAGTGTGTCGGCAATGTACTGCAAAGCGATGACCAGGAGAGCCTCGACAGCCAGGGCGCATGGACACAGCACCGCGCCCTGACCTTCTGGCTCAGAGGGGAAGACCCCATCAATCCCAATGGCCCCCCCAGCAGCTACGAGACCCGCACCAGCGTTGTCACGGCGCAAGGGGACACGCAGTTTGTGAACCAGCAGGATAACCAGGCTCTGACCATCAACGCTCCGGCGCTGGGTCAGTCTCCCTTCAACCTCACCCGCGATGACAAGCTGAGCCATACCGGTGACAGCGCCATCAAACTGGCCCAGCCGATTTGCGGCGGGTGCGCGGCGACCGAACTCGACAGCAGCATCCCCGGCTTTGGCAAGGTCGAGCTGCAAAACTACAACCCGACCCACTGGCGCTCGCTGGCCGGGGCCTATCTGGAGCAGGATCACCAGAAGCAGGCGAACGGCTTCACCCTCGCTAATCGTTTCTACCAGCTGGACGTACGTCAGCCTGATGGGCTGGCCAAGCCATTGTTCTTGAAATACGCGGGTAATAGCACGCCGTTTATGACTCAGGACTGGCAGTTTGATAGTGCCAGCCAGACCCTGACAGCCACCCATCACTACACCCCCGTTGCCGACCTTGCCGATGTCTGGCCACTGCCACACCAGGTCATGCAAGGTGACGCGTTGGAACTGAAGGCAACTGTCAAGCTGGTGCAATCCAACGGCTTGCCCAGCGCCACGCAGACCATGACGGTCGATGGCGGTCATGCCATCAGCACGCCCACTTTCGCAGAGGGGCTCTTCAGCTCGCCGCTGCGCTGGAGCGTGCAGAGCAGCGACACCAGCCCGGATGGTCAAGAGTTTGCCGAACTGCTGTTTGGCACCGCGCCGCTGAGCTTCCATGCCAGCCGTGAGGCGGGTATCAGCCAGGGTATCTGCGGTGGCGACCCCGCCACCGTGCGTCAGGAATTGCTGTTCGCACCGGTCGGCGGAGACATGGTGGTGAGCGTGGTCTGCGATGGTGTCGATGTGGCGCAGCAATATCTGTTGCGCGTGACCACACCGTTCAACGGCACAACCTTCCAGGCAGAGCTGCAATTCTTTGCCGATGGCGCCAACATCTACCGGGAGGCCCCATTCGAGCGTACTCAGCTCACCTTTACCAAGCAGTAAACACCGCTAGTTCGACAACATAAATCCCACAGGGCGTCACCACATGGTGACGCCCTTTTTCATTTCCAGTTCATAAGGAACCGCTATGACCCTTCCCCCTCTCACCCTCGGCGACCACCTCGCCGTCCAGCGCCTTGGCTACAGCCACCACGGTCTATACATCGGCGACGGACAGGTTATCCATTACCAAGGACCGTTTGCCAGCAATGACCAAGCGGGCCACATCGTGCTGTGTTCGCTCGATGAGTTTCACGGCGAGCAGCCGCTACAGGTGGTCTCTCACCCACGTCGTCCGTTCAGTCCGAAAGAATGCGTGGCACGGGCGTTCTCCCGCTTGGGCGAGCAGGACTATCACCTGCTCTTCAACAACTGCGAGCACTTTGTGCAGTGGTGCATTGAGGACTGCCACAGCTCACCCCAAGTGAACCAGGCTACCACCGTTCTCGCGGCCACCGGCAGCCAGCTGCTCAAATCCAGCCAAGGCAGTCAGGCCGTCACCAGCGCCTTGATGGGGGCCTCCGCCAGCTTGGCCAGTGCCCCGGCAACCGGCGGCACCATCTTGTCTATCACCGCCGTCAGCGCACCGGCATGGGCACCGCTGGCCGTGGGCGTTGCCGTCGCCTATGGCACACACCGGTTGTTCAAATGGCTCACCGATGACTAACCCCTTCATTCGTCGCTCAACCACTTCATCACCACGCAAGGAGCAATCCCATGACCATCATCTTCAACCGGGACGGCATCAGCCTGCCCGTGAGTCAGGCGCTGCTGATCCTGCTCAGCCAAGAAGCAGAGCGCACCGATCTCGACCTAAACCGCTGCACCCAGCTCACCTTCCACTTCCGCAACCCCGGTTACAGCGCTGAGCAAGGCGGCATTCATCCGGTCGAGATCCGCTTGGTACGCGGTCTCGATGACTGGCTGTTCGATTACGTCACCGACTTCAGTTATCAGGGGCTGGGGCAGGATGCGGAGCTCTGCAAAGAGCTCGATTTCAACTTCCTCGACGGCGAGCACTGTATGCAGGGCTGGGGGCCGCTCCGGCTGGCAGAGGCGCGAGAGCTGTTCGCGCTGTGGCAGCGCAACTTCGTCGCCTACTGTGGGCAGGAATGCTTCAGCGTCACCGTCAGCGGAGATTAGGAGGTGTGTGATGACTCACGAATTACCGCTTTCCCTTGAGCTGGAGGGGGTTCACGACAGTGGCGGGCAGACCCGGGTGGTGCGGGACTACGGCTTACGGGTCGACGGCTACGCCCTCTACCTGCGCTACCAGACAGAACGAGGCGACGCACTGGCCGAATGGCTGTGCGATCACCCGGAGCGGGAGTGGCTTTATGGCATCGGCAACCTGCTGGCCACCAGTTACCACCTCCCGTTGCACGACCTGACACCGCAAGGGCTGGCCCACCAGGCCTCCCACTGACCCACTCACAGCAATCCCCCCTTTATCGCAAAAAAACACACCCCACCGGCCCATCGGCCAGTGGGGCGAACGCTTTTGGAGGATCAATCATGTTGCATCAGAAACTTGCCGCCGGGGAGCAACCCGGCACCTACAGGGTGACCGACCTCGTCACCGACGAGGACTTGCTCTCCATCGCCCAGGCGGTTGCCCGCCAGAAACTCGCCAAGGGCATTGCCATCACCGATAAGCACATGGCCCAACAAGCCTTGCAAGGGCTGCTGCAAACGCGAGAGCGCGAAGTGTTTGCGGCGCTATTCCTCGATAACCAGCACAGGATATTGGCCTATGAAGAGCTGTTTCTCGGCACCCTGTCTGCCGCAACCGTCTACCCCCGCGAGGTGGTCAAGCGGGCATTAACCCTCAATGCCGCCGCCCTGATGCTGGTGCATAACCATCCATCGGGCTATCCGGAGCCCAGCCGCGCAGATATCGAGATCACCCAGAGGCTGCAAAGTGCCTTGGCACTCGTGGATATCCGTACTCTGGATCATCTGGTGGTGGGCACAGAGGGCGTGGTGTCGCTGGCAGAGCGGGGGCTGTTGTAACTGTCACACCGATCAGGCGATCCATTCGGGAAGCAATAAAGCATGGTCAGAAGTGACCTGCGCAACGATTACCATCACTCGGAGTAAACAGAGCATGAGCACGATAGGCAGTTGGGGATTACATACCCAGGTCCAACCTCGTTTTGGCGCACGGGCCATTGTCGAACGAAGTGGGGTCTCCCTGCTACGGGATCGCAGTGGCGTCTATGGAGAGGCTGACGAACAGTGGTTCACCGACATAGACGCCGTTTTACCGGGGTTTATTGAGCGCCTTAGCAAACTCTTTCGGCAAGGGGAACTGCTGAGCGACCAAGACAAATTGGTGACGTTGAGACAAGGGGAATGGATCTGCCTCGCCAATCCAAAGGCCAGTTATGGCTACCTCTATCTGGATGTCTACCGGCAAGCAGGCGACAGTGTTCGGGCCACAGAGGCGTGAAACCGACACAAAGGGTGAGCCACATACTCACCCTTTACCCAAGACTTCTTTTTTTGGCTCTCTACTGAACCCCTAATGCCTTGTAAACGGCATCCACTGGATCGGCATAGGAGCTGATCTGAAACTTGGAGACAATCTCGGCTGGGGCACTGTCGGTATGTCGGATGCCATGGGTAGTTATTCTCACTTACTACCGCAGTCCATGGCTACCCGCTGGAAGCTATGCTGCGCATTCAACTGTTGCAGAGCGGGTATTCCTGAGCGATCCGACCATGGAAAAGGTTCACACTCATGCACCAGTTCGCGCATCTGACTGAAACGGATAATAGGATCCGTGATATATTCCCAACGCCCAAGTACAGCATGACCGTGTGGTGAAAGGAGTCAACGTGAGCGACGAGGAAGCAAGCAAGTACCCCCATAGTGCCATCTCCACTTGGAGCGGATTTGTCTACCAAGGCAAAGTGGCGCTCTATCACTGCCTCAAGCTAATCAATGAAGGCTATAGTGGATTCGAACTACAGCTGGATAGTACAGACGATTTCGCGATTTACAAAGATGGCAAACTCATTAGCGCGCATCAGGTGAAAGCAAAAATCGGCGATTACCGTAGCAACTACAAGGAGGCCTTAGAAAAATCGGCTAGCCTAGAGCTAGATAGGGTCGCAGGGATCAAAAGGTATTTTCATATATCCCAGCCCATAAATGACCATAGCGATTACGTGGCCTCCAATCGCGAGCGAGTTGAATTCTACCCATATGGTGAATCTCGACATTGCGAACTTGATAAAATAGAAGAACTGACCAAGCAAATCATCAAAAAAATTTATGTCCGACAAACCGTGATTTTTGATGACAGCCTTGTAGACGCGAATTACTGCCTGTTATCAGACAGAGTCAGCTCACAAGCCCTGGCCATCCACGCAAAAATACAAAACGAAGGTGATTCCCAGCGTAAAGCAGCTTACGAAAGCCGAGTAACTGCAGCGAGTATTCTTGCGGACATAACGGACAAGAATCCATACCAAAGAAAAGACTATTACGCCATCGAACTTAAGGTACGCCTTCACACTTACCTTGAGGAAAGGCTCGCGGAGACACTACCAGGTATGTCGGACGCGGCCTACGAAAGAGCCAGACGCATCTATGAGCTAACAAGGCTCTCAGAGGGCGGCGATTTCAAGACACTTTGCCAACTGATGAAACCCTCAGAGAATTTTTCACGCATTCAAAATTCAGATATACGCCGATACTCAGATCTTGTGCACGCGATTAATATTGAGCCTATCTTAATACGAATACCACATTACGTAGATAGTAAGAATAAATTCTACGCCCCAACGGCGCTGTACCTGCCAGAGCCAACAGACAAAAAATACTGTACCTCTGAGATTATTGCAGAAATAAAAGATAACGACGATCTGGGCAGATTACTCTTCGAATTTAACAACCTGATTGCAGCCAAGGCCGCCGAAAGTTTCACAATCGATACCAAATATACAAATTGCTTTGATGAAAGTTCCATTGACGTTCAAGATCGCATCGATAGCAACATCACGAAAAGTTTGTGTATCAGTATTTTAACAAGGGATGACGCAGAGGCTCGACTTAAATGATTATTGACCTTATCCACCAAGCTCTAGTCGCACACGGATTTTCCAAGGTGCAGGACAATGACACAACTGGCTTCTATGTTCGAGAGAACGGTACAGCGATCCGATTTGCAGTTTTGCACAGGTTAGACGAATTGATGAAACCTGGCGATCTCAACGCTGCCATAAATCAGTCCGCACCGGCAGCATTCACAACTGACCCCGCGTTTAGAAAAAATTGTGATTTAATTTGTATTCACCACCTCAACAAGTTGGTCGAATTCAAAAATCACGAAGAGCAAATATTTGAAATTGAAGAAGATCCGCACTTCTACAAAAAATACGTACTCTACTACAGCGATACTGAAGTTGAGGCCATTAAGGAGCTAGACTTCGCCAAGCTAAATGAACTTATTTCAGATAAAACCCAATTCAACATTTACAAAAACGAACCAACAGCAGCCACCAAATATAGTGCAGCAGCAAAGATCTTCATTAAGCTGCCTTTCTTAGCACTCCAGATCAACAAAATAGAATTAGTACCGTTACGCCTACAAATTGAGGAGTCTGTGGCAGAAGCTGACCTTATCAAGACTTATGCAACGGTACAAAAATATGACCAAATAAATGTCGACAATTTAATCAAGGAACTGATTGACGATGAACTGGCAAATCTCAAAAATTGAAATTTCAAGCTTTAAGGCTTTCAAACAAATCCATCTGGACTTCAGCGACTCATCGCTCTTGACATTAGATGGCCCCAACGGATTCGGCAAAACCAGCATATTCGACGCTATTGAGTTACTGCTAACCGGTGGCATAAAGCGCATTCATCAGTTGTTTACTACGCTGATGATGGGTACTAGGACTAATTATGATGACAACCTGCTCTGGAACAATCGTTCTGGCAAGAAAGACCTAGTAATCAAGATTGAGTTCATCAGTGGAACTCGTAAACTTGTTCTGGCAAGGCATACTCCTGCAGCAGATTTTGACGAGAAGTCCAACAATCGAGCTGACCAATTCACTCATCTAACGCTTTACGAGCTACCCGAATTATCGTCAAATGATTACATAGCAGAAAATCGTCGCGACGAGAGTTTCATCGAAGATCTGTTCGGTAAAAATTTTAAAGAAAATTTCTCATACTTAAATTATTTGGAGCAGGGCCAAAACCAGCTCCTACACACAAGAGTGGACAAGCGCAAGGATGCATTAAATAACCTCTTTAATATTAGCGACGTGAAGGCCGAAACTGGCAACTGCAAAGCTATCGCTTTGCGACTGACAAAGTTCATTAACGACCCAAAGCGTGCTATCGATTTATCAAGGCTAAAAACTGAGGCCGATTTTCTCAAAGGAATGATTCAAGCTGACCTAGGAGCAATTGAATATAAAAAACTTTCCACCGCAGTGCTACAGCCGGGCTGGGACAAAGAGCACCCCTTCCCTACCTACTCTGTGGACATCCACGCTGAATATGTTGAAAATATCCAGCGACTTCAAAGTTTGGCTCCACTAAAGAGCGCGATACAGATCAGGGACAAAAACGAGGCAATTGAAAACTACATTGAACTTAATAAGGACTCGGTTAAAAGTCTGGCACGCTTTGGCAGCGATCTGGACAAGCTAAATGGCCTCGACGTCACCAAAAAAGAATTAAACGAAATGATCAAATCTGGAGGGGTCATCAAACGTGGCGCTACAGTCATCAAAGCCGATGAGGCCAAAAGCCTACCGGGATGGGGCCAAGGACGCTTGGACTGGTTCCTTGAGCAAATAGTTACCCGTGACGTGCTTCAGCAAAAGAGCAACTCTAATGCCAACGCTGCTACCGAGCTGAATCGCCTAAAAACAGAGCTGCTGGCTGAGCACGCCAAGCTCTATGCTGACGACCAACACTGCCCACTGTGTGGTGCTGACTGGCAAGCCCATGACAATATGCTGCAAAAGATTGAGCTCAGATCAAAGCAGGTCAACGACACGCTAAGTGCTGATGGCCAGACCCTGATAAGTCTCACAGGGCTGATGACTGCAGAGCTAGCCATGATTGAAGCTCAGATCCAGGCCCGAGAAGTGCAGCTATCCGTTGGGTACAACAATGCCCTGCACAACGCCCTGCTCCGTGATAAAGCTCGGTTGCCTGCAATTACCCAACTCGCCGCCCGGCTTCAGGTCTTAGGTATACAACTCAACTACTCGTTCTCCGAAAATGAGGAGGTGGTAGACACCCGGACTCAGGAGCTGACAGCTTCAATCAGAAACCAGAAAACAGCTGAAACAGAACCTCTGCCGCCAGATTGGAGAAAGGTCATCACCGCAGCCTTCAAAGAATTACAGGACTTTTATATCGTCGAGCCACAAGCGTTGAAAAACAAGGAGCTGTACATCGCGGCTAAAGCAAACGAGGCACAGAGCAGCAGGCTAAAGCAATGCCTTGATGAGCAACAGCTCATCCAGAATGAGATCAAAGCAGCGAAAATCGCTAAAGATAAGGTCAATAAGCTAAAGGCCACATTAGAGAGAACTGAGCGCACCTACTCAGAACAAACTATTGCTGAGATAGAGCTGATTTTCCACATCTACAGCGGGCGGCTTATCCAAAACTATCAGCGCGGCTTAGGTCTGTTCATTGAAAGCAAAGACGGTAAAGAGCTCAGATTCCTAACAGCCGAAAAATCTGAGCATGACGCGATTCTGTCAATGAGCTCCGGGCAGGTGTCAGCGCTCAGTCTGAGCTTCTTCCTTTCGCTGAATAAAGTCTACTCGAATGTACCGCTTATCCTGATCGATGACCCTTCCCAATCTTTGGATGAAGTCAACATCGCCTCTCTAACTGACCTGCTGCGCTGTGAGTTCAGCAATCGTCAGCTGATCGTTTCCTCGCACGAGGACGACATCTCCGCGTATATGCGCTACCGGTTCACCAAGGCAGGCCTTCGCACCCGATCGCTCAACATGCAACGCTTGGCTAAGGAAGCCCTAGTAGCCGCAGGCTAAGTCACCACTACAGGGGGCATATGGAATGTGCCCCCTACTATTTGCTTATTAGTAAAACCACTATGGTTTAAATGTTTTATTTACTTCTTCAATAACTCTCTTTGAAATATGTACAACCTGTTCTGGAGCTGAATGAGGACAGCGTCATCAGCACACTGCCTATTCCCTTTAATACCCAAGGCGCCAACATCAGGAAAATCAGCCAATCTTTGAGTCATTCCATCTGAACCACCCATAGTAACCATTTCCCCTTAATACCCCCACCGATTAAACGCCAGCGGCATCTTGTTGAGCTTCTCACGGTGCTCTCGCCAGTTAGGCAGATGAAGATCTATCAGCGTCATAAAGCGCTCATTATGTTTGCGCTCTAGCAGGTGTATCAGTTCGTGCACCACGATGAACTCCAGGCACTCTGGTGGCTTCTTGACCAATTCGAGGTTGAACCAGATGCGGCCAGCCAAGGTGTTGCAACTGCCCCACTTGGTCTTCATCCGCTTAATGCCGACAAAGCCTGGTGCCACCTTGAGAGCGGATTGCCATTTTTCCAGCAAAACAGGCAACCGCTGACGAAGCAACTGGCGATACCAGCCCAGCAATAACTCCTCACGCTTTGCCGCGTCATAGTGGGCGGGCACTCGCATCCGGATCCAGCCCCCCTGTAACTTGACGCTAGGCGCCTCTTCACAGTGGATGACCTCCAACCGATAACCCCGCCCCCACAGATAGTGAGTCTCGCCACTACACATCTGCCGCTCGCTCTGGCGTGGCTGCGCCTGAAAATGGGCCTGTTGCTGGCGGATCCAGGGCAACCGTCTGACGACAGCCACCCTGATCACCGTCTCCGACAAGCTGGATGGGGCAGAAACGCGCACCCGGCCATCGGGTGGCAGCACATTGATGTGCAGGTTCTTGATCCCCTTGTGCTGCAACTCCAGGGTCAGCTCGCCAATCGTGATAAACGGCATCAGTGGTATTCCTGCTGGGCTTTCACCAGCTCCATCACATCGCTCACGGTCACATCGTATCCTTTGGTCTCCTCTGCGATGGCGTAGGCAATTTCCTTCTCCTTGAGACGATCTCCATACCAGTCTGCCTTCTTGGTGTGGCGTACGGCAGCATCTATCTTGGCCACCAGCACCTCATCCTGCCCCAGATTGTCATAGAGCGAGCGCTTGGCCAGCGTATCGACACTCGCCGGATAGGCACTGCCACCAGCACTGGCCGGATGCTTCACTTTGATAGCCAGTTCGCGCACCTGTTCGAGATACTCCTGATAGGAGATGGCCTGCTGACGACGCAGCGCTATCAACTCATCGAGCAACACCGACATCTTCTCGTAGTACTTGGGGTTGACCGGATTCTCATCAACGATGGTGCGCCGCACGTTATTTTCAATCGCTTCCGCCATCGCGCCCTTATCGTTACGCAGCCCCTCTGGAGCACCGTCGAGCGCCTCCGTCCCCCGTTCGATAATCAACTCCAGCAGGCCCAGCTCCTCAAAGTCCATCAGGGTTTCGCTGGGATCGGCGTCCACATAGAGATCCAGCATCTGACGCATCGCGGGCTCGAACTGCTTCATTTCCACCAGATCGCCGCTGGCAATCTTGATGAGGTCCCGCACCTTGACGTAGTGATCAACCTCCGAGCGGATGCCATTGGCCTGACTGGCGCTGTACCCCGCTTCCTCCAGCTCACTCGCCAGACTGGTAAAGGCCCGGATCAACTTGGCGACACACTGGTAAAGTGTCAGGCGCAGCGCCTCCTTCTCGATCAGTTGCCCCTCATCGGCCCCCGCCTCACAGCAGAAATAGTGCTGGAAATCCGCCTCGGCCCTGGGCGCCTTGACCGGTTCACACAGCGCCCGTACCGCCTCCAGCGCATTGTCGAGATCCTGCCTGCCCTGTGTCAGACGATCCTTGAGCAGCCCGGCCACATCTTCCTTGTCATAACCGTCGAACGCCTCGGCGGTGTAGTCCTTGACCGTCTTCTCAAGCGAGCGGAACAAGTCCTTGTAATCGACGATATAGCCATACTCCTTGTCCTCACCATCGAGCCGGTTCACCCGGCAGATGGCCTGGAACAAGTTGTGATCGGCCATCTTCTTGTCGATGTAGAGATAGGTGGCAGAAGGCGCATCGAAACCGGTCAGCAGCTTGTCCACCACAATCAGCAACCGCATCTGGCCCGGCTCTTTGATAAAGCGCTGCTTGACTTCCTTCTCAAACTTCTCGACCAGCGTGGCCGCGTCCTTTTCGCTTTTATCGAAATACTCCGCCAGCATCTTGCGATAGACCTTGTACTTGGCGAGCGCCTCGGTCTGCCCCGCGCCGGTCTCTTCCCCCTTGATCACGCTGGCATTCGGTTGATAGCTGGTCACGATGGCGCACTTGCCACCAAAACCATGGGAGCTGAACATCTCGTAGCATTTGCAAGCCTGATAGACACTCGCGCAGACCAGCATGGCATTGCCACGGCCATCGGCCAGCCGGGGTTTTTGATCGAAATCGAGCAGAATATCCCCCACGATCTGCTCCAACCGCGAGCGACTCGACAGCAGCTTCTGCATCGAGGCCCACTTCTCCTTGAGTTGCTGGCGAGCGAGGCGCGACAGCGCCTTGGTCTTCGTCTCAAACCACTCGTCCACCTTCTTCTGGGATTTGACCTTCTGATCGATGTCGCGCGCCTCATAGCGCAGATCCAGTACCACGCCATCCGAGACGGCCTCATCAAACTTGTAGGTGTGGATGTAGGGGCCAAACACCTCCACCGACTTCTTCTTGTCCCGCTTCATCAGCGGCGTGCCGGTAAAACCGATAAATAGCGCCTCGGGCAAAATGCTCTTCATGGCGCCATGCAACTTGTCAGACTGGGTACGGTGGCACTCATCGACAAAGACAAACAGCTTGCCCTTGGGGTAAAAATCGCTGGGCAGGCTCTGCCTCATCTCGGCGATAAAATCATCATCACCCGTCCTCGCCCCCTCTTTCCCTTCGATATGACGGCCAAATTTGTGTATCAAAGAGCAGATCAGCCAAGGGGCGGCCTGATTCAGGACGGTCACCAGGTCGGCCCCGTTCTTGGTACGCAGGATCGTCTCCTCTACCCCGCCGAACACCTTTTCGATCTGCTCGTCCAGCTCGGTGCGGTCGGTGATGATCAGCACCCGACTGTCTTGCACATTCTCGCGGATCCACTTGGCCAGCCACACCATGGTCAGGCTCTTGCCGCTGCCTTGGGTATGCCAGATGATCCCCCCCTCACGGTGCTGGATATATGCCTTGGCGGCCTGAATGCCGAAATACTGGTTATGGCGGCAGGTCTTCTTCACCCCGGCATCGAACACGATAAAGTCGTGGATGATCTCAAGAAAGCGCGCCTTACTGCACAACTGGCTCAGATGCAGATCCAACTTGTTGGTCGGCTCGACGGCTAATGGTGAGCCTGTTTCCTTCCACTCCAGATAGTACTTCTCGGGAGTCTCGATGGTGCCGTAGCGCACCCCCTGGGTGTCGTTACCGGCCATCACCAGCTGCATCGTGGTGAAGAAATTGCGGATAAAATCCTGTTGCTGATTATCGAGGTTCTGGCGGATCCCCTCTGCCACCGAGACGGTGGAGCGCTTGAGCTCGATCACCCCGAGCGCGATCCCGTTGATATAGAGCACCAGATCGGGACGCTTCTTGTTTTCCCCGGTTACCGTCACCTCTTCGGCGATGGCGAAATCGTTGGCCTCGGGCTTTTGCCAGTCCATCAGCCAGACGGTTTGGTTCTGCTCACCCGCCCCCTCTTTATCCTTCACGCCGTAGCGCAGCAGGCCGTAGATCTCCTTGTTGGCATCGTAGAGGTGACGCCCGCCTCCCAGACTTGCCGCCTGTTCTAACTGACGCAATACCCGAGGGATCAGCGCCACCGCCACCCCGCGTTTCTCCAACCAGGCCGTCAGCAGCGCGGGCTCGATATTGCGATTGTTGGCACGGGTGTGCCAATCACCGAGATACTGATATCCCAACTCCTCAACAAAAAAGCGGATCACCCGCTTCTGAGTGATCCGCTCCCGTTGCCCTACTGCCGCCGCCGATACCATCTCAACTCCTTACTCGATGCTCTGCCAGACAAAGCCCCGTCAGGAGCAAGCTGTCTGAACCTCAGTTTCAAACACCAGTGCCTGACCACAGATAGTCTTCACCGCATCCCAGTTCTGCGTTAGCGCCGCCGCCTTCAATTGATAATCACGCCGGGTCTTGTTGACCCTCATCGCCTTCGGTAATTGCGCCAGACCATTCTCCACACGGGGATCACACTCGGCATTGGCCAGTAATGCGTGATCGGCTGGTAAGAGCGAAGCCGCTAGCCAGGTTCCCGAGGATTGCGCTGGCAAGCACAACACCGTGCGGCTTCCCACCGTCGCCTGCCCCAACCAGCTTTGCAACACGGCACTCAGCGCATTGACGGTGTCAGTCACCGGCGGGCAGACATGGGCACAAGGCAACACTTCCCAACCTGATGGCTGCACCAAAGCTGCAACCTCTTGTCCCAGATTGCCGTAATCCATGGCCGCAACATCCACATCCAGATGAATGATGATCAGATCGAAACCTGCCAGCGTCGGATCCTGATCGACGGGGCCAGCATGGCGCTGACTAGTTGCATAACACCACTTCAGCACCCCGCCCCAGCCAGCTCCCATCTCAGGCAAGCTCGCCTCTGGTTGCAACTGGGTCAGAATAAAAGCCCCTGGCAAAATCGCTTTTAGCGCCGCCTCAATGATCACGAAATCCGTCGGTCCTTCCGCCACCAGGGCGATACGCAGATCAGACATTGGGCACCGCTCCCAGACTCCCCATCAACCACAGACGGGACAGGGGATATTGCGCATTCAATCCCAGCAATGCCGGGGTCAGCTCGATCCGCCGATAGCAGGTCAGGCCATTGCTATTGCGCTCAACCGCAAACAACCTGACTTCGGGGTCCGTCAGGTCCAACCCATCCAATACCGCCGGGTTGTGGGCGGTGAACAGCAATTGGCGCTCGGGATCCTGATATTTCAGCCAGTTGGCCAACTGCTTGGTCAGGCTGGTCACCAGCCGGGGATTGAGCGCTTGATCGAGGTTATCTATCGCAAAGATTTTGGGCGATTGCGGCAACAGGCATAACGCTGCCGTAAACAGCACATAGAGCGCCCCCTCGCTGGCATCGTACGCCGTCAGTTCGTTGCGACTTTTCTGCATAAAACGGTCGGTGAACTTGAGCAGGTGCTTGCTTCTGGGCACCTTGGGCGAGAGCAGCGTGCCCGCCTGAGAGGTGATGGCCACATCGGCCACCCAGTCGATCAGCGCCAGTACCTCATCCAGGATCTCCTCCCCTGCCTCCCCCTGACCTTCCAGATGAGTACGCAGCATCTCGAACGCCTCCGCCAATTGCCCACCATTGAGGCCCATCGGGCGGCGTGATTGAAGATCAGGCGTGATCCCGCGCAAGGTCGGCGTATTGGGGCAATAGATCGCGTACTCCTGCAAGGCGCGCATCAGTTGAGCAGCTGGATTATCCTCTGCCAGCTCGACCATCTTGAGGGCCGCCAGCCCCGCCAGCGGGTTAAGATTTTTTTTGTTCCGCACCCCATCGGCGATGATCTCGTCGCTGCCATCGGACAGGAATTCAGTCTTGTACTTCCAGGCAGGCTCGGGGGATTCCAGCGGATTGAGCAGGGAGACCCGATAACACTCGCTTAACGCCCCCGATACCTCAATGCCGATATGGGTCGGGGTGCGCTCGCTGGCAAACGAACTCTTGTAGAGCCGGGGCACACCAGCCCGCACCCCACGGCGCAGCAGACTCTCGTCATCGACCACCCCGTTAGCCGCCGCCCCCAGCACACCGAGCGCCTCAAGCAGGTTGCTTTTGCCGACACCATTGGCGCCGATAAAGCAGTTCACCCGCCCCAGCTCAATGGGCTGCTCCTGCATGATCGACTTAAAGCCGTGCACGGTCAGATTGCGTATCAACATCGTCTCCTTATCGGATTTACCTTGGTTGCCTGCACCATCGTCGAATCTACTTTCTACCATCTTCACGCCTCCTGGGGCAGCGGCAGGCGGATACGGCCGGTCAGCAACTGCTGCATCATCCCCTGCTTCAGAGCGCGGGCCTTGGTTAGTTTCTGCTCCAGCGCGGTAAGTTCGCTATCCATATCGGAAAGAATGGTGGCGATGGCGGTTTGTTCTCCTATTGCTGGTAAGGCAACAAGAAACTCTTGGAATGTGGGTAATCGCAAAGAGTCTACTGTTGCCTTAACAGAGTTTTCCATTGCATGAGCACCAAAGTACTGCCTCATCCATAGATGCAAGAATTTCCCATATACCCCTGAAAAATCACGAATAACATACACTCGTTGGTGAGCCTCAAACTTGCCATTTACATAATGAAACCTGATTACCCATGACCCTCAGCCAGCTTCAAGAGCCGATATGGCATCGGAGGGCTTGCCACGACTGCATGCCC
>NZ_JAPCJD010000087.1:0-15351 GCF_027707845.1 Aeromonas sp. QDB14
ATCGGCTCAAACATGAAGAAATGAAATGACTGAGTCAGCCGAGAAGAATTTCCCCGCTTATTCGCACCTTCCCTAGATCCCCTCTCTATTTTCGATGCGTCCCTATCCCATGCTGGTTTTGGGATGATAAACGCCCATTCATGACGGCAATAACACCCGTATGGATCTCTTTTAGGTAGGGTGATCCCGCCTGTGGCCGCCAAGCCGGGGCAGCCGACTCATCAGGGTTGATGAGCGGCACCACAACAAAAATTGATGTCAGGCCAAGCTGAACATCATCAAGGATCCCGTCATGAATCAATAATTACCGCTGTTGACGCCGCTGCGGGGCATCGCTGCCCTGATGGTGGTGCTGTTCCACGCCCGCTTGCTACTCTTCCCCCAGTGGATGGAGTCGATCGCCGGCCACACCCGACTCATCGAGAACGGCTACCTCTGGGTCGATCTCTTCTTTATCTTGAGCGGGCTGGTGCTGGCCCATGTCTATGGGGAGGCCTTCGCCCGCACGCCCCGCACCATTGGTTATGGCCGCTTCCTCTGGCTGCGGCTGACCCGGGTGTATCCCCTCTACCTGGTGACCCTGCTGCTGGTTGGCTGGGAGCTCTACAAGGCCCACCACGGGATTGGCTTCTACGCCGGCCCCCTGTTCAAGATGTGGGAGTGGGAGGGGATGCCTCCTTTTGGTTCCCCCTTCACCCCCGCCGAGGCACTGCCAAGCGCCTTCCTGCTGCTGCAGGTGGTAACGGATCACGGATTGACCTGGAACTTCGCTGCCTGGTCGCTCAGCGTGGAGTGGATAAGTTATCTGCTGTTTCCATTGCTCATTCCCCTCGCCGTCACCCGCAGCCGCTGGAGCAACCTCGCCCCCTTGCTGGCCTTGACGGTGCTGGCCTTGACGGTGCTGGCCTATATCGTGCACAGCCGGGGTACCCTGGATGTCACCAGCGGCGCGCTGGCCATCGGGCGCGGGGTGAGTGAATTCGTGCTCGGCCTCTGGCTGCTGCCCAAGGTGAAGGCTGCCCGCCAGTGGCCCATGATGCAGCAAGATCTGCCGCTGCTGCTCGCCTTTCTGCTCCCCTTCGCACTGATGCAGTTCACCATGACGCCGTTGTTGACCCTGCTACTGATCAGCGCCTACGTGTTGCTGATCTGGATTGCCGCCGCCCAAGGGGAGCGCCAGAGCCCGCTGCTGCGCCTCCTGGACAACCGCTTCACCAACTGGCTGGGGGATCTCTCCTACTCCATCTACCTGCTCCACGCCCTGGTGTTGCTCACCGGCTGCGAGCTTGTCCACTCTCTGGCGCCGGGGCTCACCGCGTGGTGGTACGCCCAGACCAACCCCTTGCTGGGGGTGCTGGCCACCCTGTTGATGCTCGCCGTGCTGATCGGGCTCTCGGCGCTGAGCTACACCCTGCTGGAGCGGCCGCTGCAACGGCGACTGCGCCGGCTAGGCAAGGCGCCCCAACCAGTGATGGAGCAAGCTGGCTAGTTTCCGTCGCCACATGCTGCCCCGATGCAAGACCGGCACGCCGTCGGGGCGGCTCAAAGTGGGACTAGCCTGAGCAAGGCGAAGAGTACGGCTCTTTTTGAACCCGACAATCCCCTTCGCTTTGTGTCAATTCCAGTTCGAATCAAGAGGGCCATCTGTGGCATAATGGCCCGTCCTGTGGTCCTCGGCGGGGCTTCGCCGGCGCATCCTTGCCCTCCTCCCGTCCTGCCAGGCAGCCTGACATCACTGTGTTCACAGGCCGCCAGGGCCACCCTATTTTTGCGCGCACATTTGACGGTGCCACAGCAGTTATTGGCACACGCAAGTCTGCCCACACAAGGGGAAAGCATGTCTTCCATTCGTCTGACCCAATACAGCCACGGCGCTGGCTGCGGTTGCAAAATCTCCCCCAAGGTGCTCGACACCATCTTGAAGAGCCAGATCCCGGGCTTTGACGACCCCACCCTGGTGGTCGGCAACAGCAGCAAAGATGACGCCGCCGTGGTCGATATCGGCAACGGCCAGGGCATCGTCTCCACCACCGACTTCTTCATGCCCATCGTCGACGATCCCTTCACCTTCGGTCGCATCGCCGCCACCAATGCCATCAGCGACATCTATGCCATGGGCGGCAAGCCCATCGTCGCCATCGCCATCCTCGGCTGGCCCATCAACACGCTGGCGCCGGAAGTGGCCCAGCAGGTGATCGACGGCGGCCGCCAGGTGTGCCACGAGGCGGGTATCTCGCTCGCCGGTGGCCACAGCATCGACGCCCCCGAGCCCATCTTCGGTCTTGCGGTGACCGGTATCGTGCCACTCGACGCCATCAAGCAGAATGACACCGCCCAGGTGGGCGACACCCTCTATCTGACCAAACCGCTTGGCATCGGCATCCTCACCACAGCTCAGAAGAAGGGCAAGCTCAAGCCCGAGCATGAGCAACTGGCCCCGGATGCCATGTGCACCCTCAACAAGATTGGCCAGCGCTTCGCCGCCTTACCCGGCGTGCACGCCATGACCGACGTGACCGGTTTTGGACTGGCAGGCCACCTGCTGGAGATGTGCGAAGGTTCCGGCGTCAGTGCCCGTCTGGACTTCAAGACGCTGCCGCTGCTGGACGAGGTGGATTATTACCTGAGTGAGGGCTGCGTACCGGGCGGTACCCTGCGCAACTTCGACTCCTATGGTGACAAGCTGGGCACCATGGATGATCGCACCCGCAACATCCTGTGCGACCCGCAGACCAGCGGCGGCCTGCTGGTAGCCGTCGGTAAAGAAAGTGAAGCCGAGCTCCTTGCCATTGCCGCACAGGCAGGGCTGACCCTCTCTCCCATCGGCCAGTTGCAGGCCCGCACCGGCAACCAGTTCATCGAGGTTGTCCAATGAGTGCCCTGCCACTGGCCACGGATTACGCCCGGATCTTTCTGGATGAGGTTCCACTCATCGATCTGCGCGCCCCCGTCGAGTTCAAGGAAGGGGCCTTTCCCACCGCCGTCAGCCTGCCGCTGATGACTGACGAGGAACGTGCCCGGGTCGGTACCTGTTACAAGCAGGAGGGACAGGCCGCAGCCATCACCCTGGGCCATCAACTGGTAGGTGGCGCGGTGCGCGCCGCGCGCATGGAAGGCTGGCTGGCCAGGTTGCGCCAGCAACCCGACGCCCTGCTCTACTGTTTTCGCGGCGGCCTGCGCTCGCAAACCGTACAACAGTGGCTGGCCGAGGCCGGCGTCACCCGCCCCCGGGTCGCGGGCGGCTACAAGGCGCTGCGCCACTTTCTCATCGACACCCAGGCGAAGGCCAGTGCAGAGTGCGACTGGACCGTGCTGACCGGCATGACCGGCTCCGGCAAGACCCACATGCTGGCGCACATCACCCAAGCGGTGGATCTGGAAGGGCACGCCCGTCACAGGGGGTCGTCGTTTGGCCAACTGCCGGGTGGGCAACCCGGCAACATCGACTTCGAAAATCGGCTTGCCATCGAGCTGCTTCAGCGTCGCAACCGGGGGGAGTCACAGTTTGTACTGGAAGACGAGAGCCGCCTCATCGGTCGCTGCGCCCTGCCACTCAACCTTTATGAGGCCATGTGCCGGGCTCCTCTGGTGGTGGTGGAGGTGCCGCAGGAGGCTCGGGCCGAGCAGATCCGCACCGATTACGTGCAGGATCTCTGGCTGCGCTATCTGGAGTTCCATGGGCCAGATGCAGGCTGGCCGCTGTTTGCCGGCTACCTCACCGACGCCATGGCCAGGCTCAAGCGCCGACTCGGTGACAAGGATTATCGCGAACTCGATGGGCTGTTGCAGGCCGCCCTCAGGGAACAGGCCCAGAGCGGGGACACCCGCGCCCATCTGGTCTGGATCAGACTGCTGCTGACTCGCTACTATGACCCCATGTACCGCTATCAGCTGGACAACAAGCGCGAGCGGATCCTGTTTCGTGGTGACAAGGAGGCCTGCCTCGCCTTCTTCGCCAAACGCTCCCCCCTTCAGACCCCTCAGGAGAGTCCCACATGTTGAAGTTCGAGGTGATCCCGGTCACCCAGTTCGCCCAGAATTGTTCTCTTATCTGGTGTGACGAGACCCGCCAGGCTGCCCTCGTCGATCCCGGCGGCGAGGCGGACAAGCTGCTGGCCGCCATTGCCAAACGGGGGCTGACCCTCACCCATATCCTGCTGACTCACGGCCATCTGGATCACGTGGGCGCCGCCGCGGAGCTGCGCGAGAGAACCGGTGTCGCCATTACCGGCCCCCACAAGGAGGATGCCTTCTGGCTCGATATCCTGCCCCAGCAGAGCCAGATGTTCGGCTTTGCCCATACTCCGGCCTTTACACCGGATAGCTGGCTCGAACAGGGTGACAAGGTACAGGTTGGCAAATGCGAGCTGGAGGTCTATTTCTGCCCGGGCCACACTCCGGGCCACATCGTGCTGCTCTGCCAGGCAGAACGCCTCGCCTGGGTGGGGGATGTGCTCTTTGCCGGTAGCATAGGCCGCACCGATTTCCCGCGCGGGGATCACGGGACGCTGATCAAGTCGATCACTGAGACCCTGCTGCCGCTCGGGGATGAGATCGTCTTTATTCCGGGCCATGGCCCGAGCTCCACCTTTGGTCACGAACGGGCCAGCAATCCCTATCTGAAACAGCCCATCTGGTAATCCCCCCGCTCCTCGCGGGCATCCCATTGCGCCTTGAGGCGCAAGATCTCCGGCATGATCTCGAGAAAACGGGAGAGCAGCCGGGGATCGAAGTGCTGGCCGGAGCCATCGCGCATGGTAGCCAGCACCCGGTCCAGGGGCCAAGGCTCCTTGTAGGGACGACGCACGCTCAGGGCGTCAAAGACGTCGGCGATGGCCACTATCCGCGACGCCTCGGGGATCCCCTCGCCGGTCTCGCCGGCGGGATAGCCCGAGCCGTCCCATTTCTCGTGGTGGTGCAGGGCAATCTCCGCCGCCATGCGAAAAATGGGGGCATCGGATCGCCTCAAGATCTCGTAACCGATACGCGGGTGACTGCGCATGATGACCCACTCCTCCTCGGTGAGGGGGCCGGGCTTCTTGAGGATGTGATCGGGGATACCAATCTTGCCCATGTCGTGCATGGGGGCCGCAAGCTCCAGCAGATCCGACTGCTCCGGGCTCCAGCCCGCCGCATCAGCCAGGGCCCGGGCGTATGCGGCCATGCGCCAGATATGCACCCCCGTGTCGGTGTCGTTGTAGTGGCCCGCCTCGCTCAGCATGACGATGGCGGTGCGATAGCTGCACTCGAGCTGATCGAGGCGCACCAGGGAGAGATGATTGCGCACCCGGGCACGCACCGTGCTCGGACAGACCGGCTTGTAGATATAATCCACTCCGCCCGCCTCGAACCCCTGGCTCTCGCTGTCTGCGTTGTCGCTCGCGGTGATAAAGAGCACCGGGATCCCGGCATGAGCCGGATCGGCCTTGAGCCGGCGGCACACCTCGTAACCATCCATGTCGGGCATGCGCACGTCCAGCAGGATAAGTGCCGGCTCATGACGCCCCACGGCGGCCAACCCCTCCTCTCCCCCTTTGGCAAAGAAGAGGTTGTACTCCTCCTTGAGGATTTGCCGCAGCAACCCGAGGTTGCTCGGCTCGTCGTCGATGATCAGCACGCGCGGTCGACTCATGGCGCAGGTTCCTCCCGATCCTCCAGATATTCCTCCAGCTTGCGGGTGGCGAACGGGATATCGAACAGCTCCAGGGCTGCGCTTATCTCGCACACCAGCTCGCAAGGCAAGTGACTCCTTGCCTGGCTCAGCGCCGGCTCAATCAGATCCAGATCCTCGCTCACCAGGGCCTGATGCAGGGCGTGCAGGCAGACCTCCCGCGCCTCCCCCTGGGCCAGCGGGGAGCTGACCGCGCCCGGCTCGCGCCCGGCATAGGTATCGATGGAGTGTTGCGCCCGCTCCAGGGCCTCGAGGAAGGGCGCGATAAGCTGGCTGGTGTCGCCACCCTGCTCGATGGCCTCGTTCAACTCGGCACTGATACGCGCCACATCGGTGAGTGACAGGCTGCCCGCCACCCCCTTGAGCTTGTGGGTCAGGCTCGCGGCCGCATCGGTCTCGTGCTGGGCGATGTAACCCGGCAACACGGTACCGACCGTCATGTAGTCATCGCGAAAACGCCGCAGGTATTTAAGATAGACCGAGGCTTCACCCCAGTTGCGCAGTCCGGTATCGATATCGATGCCGGCCACCGGCTCGTGGGGGAGTCGTTCGTCGTTCACGGTGAGCGGCAGGACTACGTCCGGCAGATAACGCAGCAAGGTCGCGATGAGCTGCTCCACATCGAGCGGCTTGGCGATGAAGTCGTTCATGCCAGAGGCCAGCGCCGCCTCCCGCTGATCCTTGAATACCCCTACGGTGAGTGCCAGCACGGGAGTCTCCTCCCGCCCCGGCAGCAGGCGCAGGCGACGGGTCGCCTCGTAGCCATCCATCACCGGCATCTGCACATCCATGAGCACCAGATCGATGCGCCGTGCCGGATCTGCCAGGCAGGCCAGGGTTCGCTCCCCATCGATGGCGGTCATCACCTCGGCCCCCTCCCGTTGCAACAAGCGGGTCGCCACCTCCAGGTTGATGTCGCTGTCATCCACCAGCAGTATGTGCACGCCCGGCAGGCGCAGACGGCGCTGGCCACTCTCAAGGGGCTCCACATGCTCGCGCTTCTCGTGGATGAGACGCGCCACCGCGTTGTAGAGACTGGAGCCGGTGACCGGTTTGTGCAGCACCAGATCCACCTGATCAGAGCCGGGGCGGTGCATCAGTTCATCCTGGGAATAGGCGGTCGCCATGATGATGATGGGTGAACGCTCCTGCTGCTCGAAGGCGCGGCGAATGGCCAGGCAGGTCTCGAGCCCGTCCATGCCCGGCATGATCCAGTCGAGCAGGATCACGTCGAAACGCTCCCCCTGGCGCAGCAGATGGTGTAGCGCCTGCTCACCGGACTCCACCACCCGCGACTGCCATCCGAGGGAACCCACCGTCATCGACAGGGCGTCGCGGGTCACCTGATTGTCGTCGGCGATGAGCAGCGAGATGTGCTGCAGGCGCTCGTTCAAGGCCTCGGGCCGCTCCACCTGCTCCAGCCGGACGCGGAACCAGAATTCGCTCCCCTTGCCAAGCTCGCTGGTGACGCCGATATCCCCCCCATCAGATTCACCAGGCGGCGACTGATGGTCAGACCAAGCCCGGTGCCCCCGAAGCGGCGACTGGTGGAGGAGTCTGCCTGGGAGAATGCATTGAAAATGTTGGCCTGCTGCTCGGGGGGAATGCCGATCCCGGTGTCGCGCACCCGAAACAACAAGGTGGCCATGCCGTCTTGCTCTGATTCCAGCACAACCTTGACCTCCACCTCGCCGCGTTCGGTAAACTTGATGGCATTGCCGGTCAGGTTGAGCAGCACCTGCTCGAGGCGCAGGGCGTCCCCAATCAGATGGGAAACCGGCTCGGGGGCACTGCTCACCACCAGTTCGAGGTGCTTCTGGCCAACGCAGGTGGACATGATGGCCGCCACGTGATCGAGCACCTCTTCGAGACTGAATGGCACCCGCTCAAGCTCGAGCCGACCCGACTCAATCTTGGAGAAATCAAGGATGTCGTTGATGATCCCGAGCAGCGCCTGCCCGGCCTGGTGGATTTTGCGCACCAAGGCATGCTGACCATCGTCGAGACCTCCCTGTTCGAGCAGGTAGGTCAGCCCCATGATGGCGTTCATGGGGGTGCGGATCTCGTGGCTCATGTTGGCGATGAAATCACCTTTGACCTGTGCCAACCTGGCCGCTTCCTGCTGGGCCAGTTGCTCCTTGTGCCTGCTGCGCACCAGTGCAGCCACACCGGCACCAAACAACAGCAGCAGCACGGCGCTGGCGGCCAAGATGATCCCCCAGATATGAGTGCGAATGGCCTGCAGCTCGCTGTGCGGCACCAGGGACGCGGCTTTCCAGATCAGCTGATCATGATTCTGTGCCGGGTACAGGGTGGTCCAGCTCCAGAGTCCGTCGGCAGACTCCATCTGGCCGTTTGATGCGTCCCAGAACGCCTGCCAAGCCTGGGGTGAAGTCTGCTTCAGAGTCAGATCCGGGCGCTCGAGCATGAAGCCCCACTCCCGGGATGGGTCCGGGCTGCGCAGCCAGTATCCGTCCTGGTTGAACAGCATGGTGTGATCGGCTGCCTTGCCGCTGCTGTCGGCAAACTCCTTGAGCATACGGGCGGCCTGGACGTTGATAAGCAGCAAACCAAGATCACGCCCCCCAAGGCGCAGACGCTTGGCAATGCGGATCATGGGGTTGAAGGGGCGATCGATCACCCCGTGTTCAACGTTGAGATCGAGCGGCGAGACGTAGACCCGCTCCCAGGGCAGCGCCATGGCATCACGAAAGTAGTAACGATCCCCCTTGTTCTGCAACTGGTCGTCCGCTACCCGCCACAGACGCTGACCCTGACGATCGATGCGCACTAGCTCCATGCCATCCGGGGCAAGCCAACGCACCTGGGCATAGTCGGGATTGCGGTTCAGCAGGATGGTGAACTGGACGGCCAGGGTCTCACGGTCATTGCGAGCCGCCGCTTCGAGCAGGATGGGTTCTTCCGACATGCTGCGCACATGGCGCAGCGGCACCGCCAGCTCGCCGTCAAGGCGGCCGCTGGCAAGCGCCAGGAAGGTGCTCTCATCACTGCGAACGCGATAGAGCTCGCGTTCGATCAGTGCATTGCCCAGCAAATAGCCACCCGCCAGGACCAGCAGCAGAATAGGTGAAAACAGCAGGATATATGTCCGTACGATTCCCTTCATAACGGTCAACATCGCCCCGAAAAATGGACTTGTCCGAGTACTTCTTGAATATCAGAGCACCACAACACGTGTCCTGCTGTCAATCATGCCTACAAGTAAAGACCAATAGTGCTGTTTGAGTATTTTATTTTCCCGGAAAAAATGCTGTAAAAACAAAGAGGCCACCCGATTGGGTGGCCTCTTCACAGGAAAGTTCGTTGTCGATTAGACGCGAACGAAATCCAGGTGAACCAGCTTGTAGCGAACCGGGTGACGCTGGATAGCCTTCACGTTCACTTTGACTTCTTCACCGTTGATGACCAGGGTCAGCTCGGAGGAGTAGAACTCCGGCTTCTCTTGGGCCAGGATCAGTTTTTTGTGGTCCAGGGTAACGGACACGGCTTCTTTGCCTGCACCGTAAACGATGGCAGGAACCAGGTCAGCATGACGCAGGCGGCGGCTCGCACCTTTCCCCAGGTCAGAACGGACTTCAGCTTGGAATACGAAAGACATAGTGATTATCTCTTTTAAGATGAATGTATGGTGTTGACTGCGACCGGTCAGCACCTCGCAAAACGAGCGCGAATACTAGCACGGGCCCGAAGGGGATACAAGGAAAGAACCCGCGGCACTCCTCTCTAGGCAAAAAGGCACTCCAACGCCTCTCGCCATCCCCTAACGCCCCTGCTCCAGACGGGCAAACTGCTGCTGTCGCTGGGCCGGGCTCAGGGCATCGAATTGCGCCAGAGTCTGCGCTGTGGGGCAATAGAGGCGCAGCCCGGCTTGCACCCGGATCCCTTTGACCATCCTGTCACGATTTTCCTGTACCAGCGCCAACAGATAGCTGTAAGTATCCGAACCGCCGGCCTCCTTTGACTGAAGCTGGCTTGCAATACGCCACAGGGTCTCTCCCGCCGCCACCTGATGACAAACCCGCGATGCCTCCCCTGCCGCCGTGGCGGAAAGAGTCAGGGTCGTCGGCTCAGGGGCCGAATCTGCGGTGGCCATGGGCTGTGCATTTTCCTGTCTTGCCAAGGCCTGGGCGGGGACCTGCCCCCCAATCCGTGCGAGCAAGGGCTCCCCCAGGGGCATCCGCGCCTTCCTCTCCCGAGGCAGGGAGAACTCGGCGACAAAGGCGACTGCGCCCGGGACTTCGAACGAGGGGGCCGAGGAGGCGGTGTGCGGTACTGATTGGTGGGGCGCCATGCCATAGGCCATCTCATCGATGCGCTTTAGCCTGGCCAGGTAAGCCTTGGAGAGCTGGGCCTCCCCTTCGAACAGATCGAAGGGGGGCACCAGCCGGGCAGGAAAGAGGATCTGCCAGCGGCCGTTCTTCTTTCTCTGTTCAAGAGGGGGAAACTGATTGCCCCGCCAGGCCGCAAAAATGGGCGGCACGGGGCGCTGCACCGGATAGTACTCCGGGTTGAGCTGCACCCAGGTTTGTTCCGCAATGGGTTGATACCCGCTGATGTTGACCAGTGCCACCCCCAACCAGATCCCCAGCATATGACGGCCTCCCTTCCCTTTGGCGTCCCGTTGCTTTCACACTATGGCTCAGAAAACAGATAGATAGCAGCTTAGCACTGGGCAATGGCGCTCTGCACCCGTTTATCCGAGATAGGGTATGGCGTCCCCAGTTGCTGGGCGAAGAAGGAGACTCGCAGCTCCTCGATCATCCAGCGAATATTGGCCACCTCGGTGGGAATAAGCTGGGATTTGGGGATCTTGGCGAGCAGTGCCTTGTACTCCGACTCCACGCTGTGCACCTTGAGCATGTAGACCCGATCCCGGTTGGGATCGATGGCGAGCTTCTCGAGGCGCCGCTCGATGGCCCGCAGGTAGCGCAGCAAGTCAGGCAACCGCTGCCAGCCGGTCTCGGTGACAAAGCCCTTGTGGATGAGGTTGCCGAGCTGCTGCTGGATGTCCGACATGGCAAAGGCGGTGTCGAGCTGCATCTTGCCCTTGAGCCGTTTCTTGATCTCATGGGAGAGGGTCAGCACGGCTTCCACCTGTTTGGCCACCTCCACCACCGCATCGTTGAGCTCGGCGCGGACAAACTCCTTGAGCGCCTCAAAGCCGGCTTCGTCCCACGCCATGCCGCCATGCTGCTCAATCAGCTTGTCACAGCCACAGGCGATGCAGTCGTCGATAAGCTCGGCCACCTTGCCAAACGGGTTGAAATAGAGCCCGAGCTTGGCCTTGTTGGGCAGCTTTTCCTGCAGGTACTTGATGGGGGATGGTACGTTGAGCAGCACCAGCCGACGCTGGCCTGCCCACATCAGCTGCTGCTGCACCACAGGGCTCTCCACCAGCTGGATGGCGACCGAATCCTTCTGATCAACCAACGCCGGATAGGCCTTCACCTCGAACCCACCGCGCTTCTGACTGTACTCTTGCGGCAGTTCGCCAAAGCTCCACAGGGTGAGGCCAGACTGCTCGATATCATCGTCCGCCACTTGCGACAGAGTCTCCTGCACCTTGCCGCGCAGGGACTCTTTCAATGCCTCCAGATCCTTGCCTTCCGCCACCTTCTTGTGCTTGTCGTCCACCACACGGAAGGTGAGTTTCAGGTAATCGGGCACCGCAGCCCAATCCCAGGATTCACGGGGCACGGTCACGCCGGTCATGCGGCGCAGCTGACGCTCCATCTCGTCCAAGAGCGGCCCCTGCTCGGGGTTGATACTGGCGAGCAACGCGTCGGCGTAGTTGGGCGCCGGCACGAAGTTCTTGCGCATCGGCTTTGGCATCGACTTGATAAGAGCGACGAGCAGCTCATGACGCAGCCCCGGGATCAACCACTCGAACCCCTTCACCTCCACCTGATTCAGGAGCGGAAGCGGAATATGCAGGGTCACACCATCTGCGGCCTCCCCCGGCTCGAACTGATAGGTCAGCTTGAGCTTGAGACGCCCCTGCTGCCAGAAGTTGGGGTAGTCGAGATCGCTGATGTGGGCCGCATCCCCCTTCATCAACATCTCTTTCTCGAAGTTGAGCAGCTCGGCATCCTGCTTTTGCGCCTCTTTCCACCACTTGTCGAAATGGCGAGCGGAGATCACCTCCTCTGGCAAGCGGGCATCGTAGAAGCGGAACAGATCTTCATCATCCACCAGGATGTCGCGCCGACGGGACTTGTGCTCCAGCGCCTCCACCTCGGCCAAGAGCTTGCGGTTGTCGCTGAAGAAGCGGTGACGGGTCTCGAAATCCCCCTCCACCAGGGCACGGCGGATAAACAGCTCCCGGCACAGCGCCGGGTCGATACGGCTGAAGTTGATGGTGCGCTCGTTGACCAGGGTCAGGCCATAAAGCGTCACCTTCTCCTTGGCCATCACGGCGCCATTTTTCTTCGACCAGTGGGGGTCGCTGTGGTGCAGCTTGATGAGGTGACCTGCCAGCGGCTCCACCCACTCGGGTTCAATCTTGGCGTTGATGCGGGCATAGAGGCGCGAGGTCTCCACCAATTCTGCGGCCATCGCCCACTTGGGCGGCTTCTTGAACAGACCGGAGGCCGGGAAGAGGTGGAAACGGCCATTGCGGGCCCCGAGGAATTCGGGCTTCTCCAGATCCTTGTTGCCGATGTGGCTCAAGAGGCCGGTCAAGAGCGCACAGTGCACCGTCTTGAAATCCGCCGGCTCATGGTTGGCTTTAAAACCCAGCTCTTTGACCGTCTGACGCAGCTGGAAGTGAATGTCCTGCCACTCGCGCACCCGCAGGTAGGAGAGAAACTCCTTCTGGCACATGCGGCGAAACGGGTTGCTGCCAAGGGCATCCTGCTGCTCTTTCAGGTAATTCCACAGATTGACGAAGGCGAGGAAGTCGGAATCCTTGTCTTCAAAGCGTCTGTGCTGCTCGTCGGCGGCCTGCTTCTTCTCCATGGGCCGCTCGCGGGGATCCTGAATGCTGAGGGCGGCGGTGATCACCATCACCTCGCTCAAACAGCCAGTTTGCGCTGCGCTGATCACCATCTTCGCCAGACGCGGATCAAGGGGGATACGCGAGAGCTGGCGACCGGTCTCGGTCAGCTGCAGTTTGGCTTCGCGATCGCCCGTGGCGGGCAGCTCGCGCACCGCCTCCAGCTCTTTCAAGAGGGTCAGACCGTCCTTGATATGGCGCGACTCGGGTGGCTCGACGAAGGGGAACGCCTCCATGTTGCCAAGGCCAAGCGCCAGCATCTGCAGAATGACCGATGCCAGGTTGGTGCGCAGGATCTCGGGGTCGGTAAAGGCCGGACGGCCGTTGAAATCCTCCTCGGAGTAGAGGCGGATACAGATACCGTCCGCCACCCGACCGCAACGCCCTTTACGCTGGTTGGCGCTGGCCTGGGAGACCGGCTCGATGGGCAGGCGCTGCACCTTGGTGCGCCAGGAGTAACGACTGATGCGGGCGGTGCCCGGATCGATGACGTAGCGAATGCCCGGCACCGTCAGCGAGGTCTCCGCCACGTTGGTGGCGAGCACGATGCGCCGCCCGGCATGTTGCTGGAACACCTTGTTCTGCTCGGCGTTGGAGAGGCGGGCGTAGAGCGGCAGCACCTCGGTATCGCGCAGGTTTAGCTTGCGCAGGGCATCGGCGGTATCGCGGATCTCCCGCTCACCGTTCATGAAGATGAGGATGTCCCCGAGCCCCTCGCGGGCCAGCTCTTCCACCGCATCGAAGATCCCCTGCAGCTCGTCGCGCTCCTCCAGCCCTTCACTTTTATCACTGCTTTTTTTATCAACAAATAGCGGACGGTAGCGCACCTCCACCGGGTAGGTGCGGCCAGAGACCTCGATCACCGGCGCCTTGTTGAAATGGCGGGAGAAACGTTGCGGGTCGATAGTGGCCGAGGTGATGATCACCTTGAGATCGGGGCGCTTTGGCAGCAGCTGTTTGAGATAACCCAGAATGAAGTCGATGTTGAGGCTGCGCTCGTGGGCCTCATCGATGATGATGGTGTCGTACTGGGTCAGCATCCGGTCGTTCTGGATCTCGGCCAGCAGGATACCGTCGGTCATCAGCTTGATGTGGGTCTGCTCGCTCACCTGATCGGTAAAGCGCACCTTGTAACCCACGTAGTGGCCGAGTTCGGACTCCATCTCCTCGGCGATACGGGCCGCCACGGTGCGGGCCGCCAGACGGCGCGGCTGGGTGTGGCCGATGAAGCCCTTCACACCGCGCCCAAGCGCCAGACAGATCTTGGGGATCTGGGTGGTTTTGCCCGAGCCGGTTTCGCCGGCGATGATCACCACTTGATGCTCTTCAATGGCTTTGGCGATCTCCCCCTGCTTCTGGCTGACTGGCAGATTGTCCGGATAGGTGACCTTGGGCACGCCCGCCAGACGGGACTGGTAGCGCGCCTGTGCCACATCCAGGTCAGCGGCGATGGTCTCGAGCACGGCAGCCTGCTTGGCTTCCGGCAGCTTCTTGACCCCGTGCAGTCGACTGGAAAGACGGCGGGCGTCGAGATTCATGCAGGCGGTAAGACGGCGGCGCAGCGCCTCGATAGAGAGAGACAAGGTACGAATTCCTTAAAAGAGTGCCCATCAAGGGCCATATCGATAGCTGGGGGAGATCCTAAAGAGCGAGGCTGGGCGGTGCAAGCCTTAAAGCGCCGCGCCAGCACATCAAGCCGGAGGCGTCATGACCGTCACGGATGAAAAGAGCAGGCCGGAGCCTGCTCTTTGAAAACAACCAGACAACACCGCTCAGACTCTGGCCTGATGCACGAAACAGGTGCCAAGCTGGGCGTGGATGGCCTGCATCACATTGTGGCGGTTGATGACCCCGAGCAGGCGCCCCTCCTCCACCACAGGATAGATCTTGGGCTTTTGACCCATCATCATCTCCGCCAGATCCAGGATGCTGGTGTCGGGGCCGACTGCCAGCACCTCCTTGCGCATCACATCCCTGACCTGGGCCACCTGTTCACAGTGGTAGGCCTCTTTCAACATGACGGCGATGCAATCCTGCTCGGAGACCCAGCCAATCAGATGTCCCTGGCTGTCCACTACGGGGCCGCCCAACTGATGACTGTTGAGAAATTTTTCCACCGCCGCCTGTACCATCATCTCTGCGCTGAAGGTGATGGGCTTGGTCTGCATGTAGTCCTTTGCTTTGAGTGATTCCATGACGCTTTCCCCCAACGAGCCTCCCGAGGGGAGGCAAGAGCCGGGCACTATGTCCGGCTCACTCCAAGCATAGTCCGCATGGATCAGGAGATGGATTGCAGCAAGAGCAAGAGCTCGTTCTGGCTGTGGCAGTCGGTCTTCTTGAACACCCCTTTCAGGGTGGAGCGCACAGTTTCCACCTTGACACCGCGCAGCTCCGCGATGTCGTTGCTGCTGTAACCCTTGCTCATCAGCACCAGCAGCTCCTTCTCGCCAATGGTGAGGGGATAGAGGCTGGCCAGCGCTTCGATGTCGGGGTTGAAGGCGTGCTCGGGGTCACGCAGCACCACTTCCACATAGCGTTCAAAGCGGCTGAGTCCGCTCATCAGGGTGCATTGGACCAGCAGCGGACGCACATGTACAGGATCTTTAGCTACAACCAATTGAAATAGATAGAAAAAAGGCTTCGTTTGTGATCTGATTTAATCGCA
>NZ_JAPCJD010000088.1:0-14927 GCF_027707845.1 Aeromonas sp. QDB14
CCCAGGGCGGTGAAGATATCAAAGACCCGTTTTCCGGTAAATCGCAATGCGGCTCCGCTTAAGTGAACAGCATTGCGACAAGGGCGGCCTTTTTCATGGGCGTGTCCCAGAGACGAAAGAACAAGCCCCGCATCTGCGGGGCTTGAGTCTCCGTCACTATGCGGCGCTTAGCCTATGGTCATCAGGCTGGCGTTGCCACCGGCGGCGGCGGTGTTGACCGAGAGGGCGTGCTCGATGAGCAGGCGCTCCAGCGGGATGTCGGTCTCGCCGCGATGCAGGCCGTGCACACCGATGATGGCGCCGTTACGGGCTGCCTGGCGCGCGGCGGCGAGCTTGCCCACCTCCCGCAACTGATCCGAGTCGCCGTGGTGCAGCAGGGCATCGAAGTCCGTCTCCCCCGTGGCCCAGTCCGCCACCAGCGCGATGGGATCCCGCGCCTCGGTCGGCAGGGAAGAGAGCAGGGCGCGTGTCTGGGCATCGTCCGGCAGCAGCACCTGGCTGCCGACCGCCAGACAGGCGGCCAGCTGGGCCAGCAGGTCGGCCTTCTCCTGGGCAAGACAGAGCACCCGTTCCCGGGGCAGCAGGCTGTAGCTGTTGCGCTCGCCGGTGGGGCCGGTCAGCAACTGGGTACGGCCGCTCTGGGAGAGCGCGGCGTAGTGATCGCACAGGGCGGCGAGGGCCGGATCCTGCTTGCTCGCCCAGTCGCGCAGGGCCACGAGGGGGGCTTTCGCCTCGGCATGCAGGGCACCGGACTCCTGGTGCAGCTGGTTGGCCACCGCCTCCTGGGGACGGGCGCCGAGCAGGCGATACATGTAGAGCGGGCCACCGGCCTTGGGACCGGTGCCGGAAAGCCCTTCCCCACCGAAGGGTTGCACCCCGACCACGGCGCCTACGATGTTGCGGTTGACGTAGAGGTTGCCCACCTTGGCCACATTCACCACCTGGGCGATGGTCTCGTCGATGCGGGTATGGACACCCAGGGTCAGGCCGTAACCGCTGCCGTTGATCTGCTCGAGCAGCTCCCCGAGCCGGGTGCGCGGGTAGCGGACCAGGTGCAGCACAGGGCCGAACACTTCGCGTCCCAGTTCGTCCAGGCTGTCGAGCTCGATCAGGGTCGGCAGCACGAAGGTGCCGCGGCTGCAGGCATCCCCCTGGGTGCGAGCGATCTGGTGCACCTTGCGCCCCTTGTCGCCCATGGCCTTGATGTGGCGTTCGATGTTGGTCTTGGCCTCGGCGTCGATGACGGGGCCGATGTCGGTGGAGAGGTGCTCGGGGCTGCCGACCTTGTACTCGGCCATGGCGCCCTTGAGCATCCGGATCACCCGATCCGCCACGTCATCCTGCACGCACAGCACTCGCAGGGCGGAGCAGCGCTGACCGGCGCTGTCGAACGCCGAGGAGATGACATCCATCACCACCTGTTCGGTCAAGGCGGAAGAGTCGACGATCATGGCGTTCTGGCCGCCGGTCTCGGCGATGAGGGGAATGGTGCGACCCTGGGCGTCGAGGCGACCGGCCAGGTTGCGGGAGATGATGCCCGCCACCTCGGTGGAGCCGGTGAACATGACGCCGCGCACCCGTTCGTCCGCGATGAGCGCCGCACCCACGGTCTCACCACGGCCCGGCAGCAGTTGCACCGCACCGGCGGGAACCCCCGCTTCCAGCAGGATGCGCACCGCTTGTGCCGCGATAAGGGGGGTCTGCTCGGCAGGCTTGGCCAGCACCGTATTGCCGGCGGCCAGGGCCGCGCACACCTGGCCGCCGAAGATGGCCAGCGGGAAGTTCCAGGGGCTGATGCAGACCACGGGGCCGAGCGGTCTGTGGGTGTCGTTGGCGAAGTGGTTGCGCGCCTGGGCGGCGTAGTAGCGCAGGAAGTCTACCGCTTCGCGCACCTCGGCGATGGCGTTGGCGAAGGTCTTGCCGGATTCGCGAACCAGCAGGCCCATCAGGGGTTGCAGTTCGGATTCCATCAGATCGGCGGCCCTGTCCAGCACGGCGGCCCGCTCGGCTGGCGGGGTGGACTGCCAGATCTGGCCGCTCGTGAGGGAGCAGGCGAGCGCCTTGTCCACCAGCGCTACCGTGGCTTCGCTCACCTGACCGACGACATCGCGGTGATCCGCCGGGTTGAGCACGGGCTGGAACTGGGTCGGCGCCTCGGTGTCGCAACCCAGCATGGGCACGGCCTGATAGGCGGTGTTGGTGCTGGCGAGCAGGGCGGCGGAGAGTGACCCCAGGCGGTGCTCGTTCGCGAGATCCAGACCTGCGGAGTTCGGGCGCGCCTCGCCGTAGAGATCCCGGGGCAGGGGGATGCGCGGATGGGGCAGACCCAGGGCCCCTTCACGGGCGGCCATCTGCTCGATCTGCTGCACCGGATCCTGCACCAGATCCGAGAGGGAGATGTTGTTGTCCGCGATGCGGTTGACGAAGGAGGTGTTGGCCCCGTTCTCCAGCAGGCGGCGCACCAGGTAGGCGAGCAGGGTCTCGTGGCTGCCTACCGGTGCATAGATGCGGCAGGGGCGACCCAGCTTGCCGTCGGCCACCTTGCCGACCACCTGCTCGTAGAGCGGTTCGCCCATGCCGTGCAGACACTGGAACTCGTACTGGCCCGGGTAGTAGTTCTGACCGGCGAGCTGGTAAATCGCCGACAACGAATGGGCGTTGTGGGTGGCGAACTGGGGATAGATGGCCTCGGGCACCGCCAGCAGCTTGCGGGCGCAGGCGAGGTAGGAGACATCCGTGTAGGGCTTGCGGGTGTAGACCGGGTAGCCTTCCAGCCCTTCCTGCTGGGCACGCTTGATCTCGCTGTCCCAGTAGGCGCCCTTCACCAGACGGATCATCAGGCGGTGACGGCTGCGCTTGGCGAGATCGATGACGTAGTCGATTACATAGGGGCAGCGCTTCTGGTAGGCCTGGATGACGAAGCCGATGCCGTTCCAGTCGGCGAGGGACGGATCGAAGCAGAGCTTCTCCAGCAGATCGAGGGAGATCTCCAGGCGATCGGCCTCCTCGGCATCGATGTTGATGCCGATGTCATACTGCCTGGCGAGCTGGGTCAGGCCCAGCAAGGTGGGGTAGAGCTCCTCCATGACGCGATCGTACTGGGCGCGGCTGTAGCGCGGATGCAGGGCGGAGAGCTTGATGGAGATACCCGGCCCCTCGTAGATGCCGCGACCGTGGGAGGCCTTGCCGATGGCGTGGATGGCCTGCTCGTAGGAGGCCAGATAGCGTTTGGCGTCCTCCTCGGTCAGGGCCGCTTCCCCCAGCATGTCGTAGGAGTAGCGGAACCCTTTGCTCTCCATGCCGCCTGCGTTCGCCAGCGCCTCGGCGATGGTCTCGCCGGTGACGAACTGTTCACCCATCAGGCGCATCGCCATGTCGACGCCCTTGCGGATGAGCGGCTCACCCCCCTTGCCGATGAGTCCCTTGAGGGAGCTGTTCATGCCCGCCTCGTTGTGGGTGGCCACCAGCTTGCCGGTGATGAGCAGACCCCAGGAGGCCGCGTTGACGAACAATGAGGTGCTCTGGCCCAGGTGCTGGCTCCAGTTGCCGCCGCTTATCTTGTCGCGGATGAGGGCATCCCGGGTCGCCTTGTCGGGGATGCGCAGCAGCGCCTCCGCCAGACACATCAGGGCCACCCCTTCCTGGGAGGAGAGGGAGAACTCCTGAAGCAGCCCCTGCACCAGGCCCTGACGGCCGCTGGCGCTCTTCTGGTTGCGCAGCTTCTCGGCGATGCCCATGGCCAGCTTCTGGGTCGCGTCAGCCTTCTCCTTGGGCAGACGGGCCTGCTCCAGCAGCATGGGGACGGCTTCGGTCTCGGGGCGGCGATAAGCCCCCGTGATGGCGGCCCGCAGCACGGACTGGGGCAGAATGCTCTCGGCAAACTCGAGGAAGACCTGGATGCCCTGCTCGGTCAGGGTCTCGACGGCCTCTTCCCCGGCGGCGGCAGCCAGCCCGGAGTGCTCGGGCGGGGTCAGACCGCGATCCAGTTGCTCCAGATAGGTGAAGATAGCTTGCTTGATCAGCCAGTGGGGAGTGCGATCCAGGGTCTGCGCAGCCTGTTTGAGGCGGTCGCGGGTCGCTTCATCGAGTTTGACGCCGAGGGTGGTAGTGGCCATGGGACTTCCTGTGTCTAGAAGGTAACAATATTACCGGACGGTTAAATTTCGCCGATGATGGTGCAACCAGGTGCAACCTTCAAGCAAGAAATTTTAATGTATTGGTTACATTGTTGAATTCTTCCATGAACCCGGTCTCCATCAGGCTCCTTTCACATCCGCCGCTTGTCCGCTTTTCACAGCATTATTAATGGGTTGGCAATGCATCTTATGAATGCTGATGTGAGGTGCAACCCCTTGCAAATGTGGTTGCACCTTTGGATGTTAGGCCGAGGTGGGGCTGTGATCACGGCTCCCCATGCGGGGAAGGGGACCGGATCGCCACCTGACAGAGCCCCGTGCTCTTCTATGCTGTTAGCTGGCCACAGGGCCAGCTATCGGTGACAAGGAGAAACCCATGGCGCGTGTCAGTACCTATCTCAATTTTGCCCGGGAGACGGAGGCTGCCTTCCTCTTCTATCGCGAAGTGTTCGGCGGTGACTTCAGCGGCCCCATCCACAGGTTCAAGGAGTCCCCGGGTTGCCCGGGCCAGCCCCCTCTGTCGGAGGAAGACGGGGAGCTGGTGATGCATGTGGCCCTGCCCATCCTTGGGGGACACGTGCTGATGGGCACGGATGCTCCGGCCAGCATGGGGTTCACCCTGGTGCAGGGGAACAACAGCTACCTCAACCTGGAGCCGGACAGCCGAGGCGAGACCGATCGCCTGTTCGCGGCCCTGGCCGAGGGAGGCAAGGTGGAGATGCCGCTGGCGGAGATGTTCTGGGGTGACTATTTCGGATCCCTGGTGGACAAGTTCGGCACCCACTGGATGTTCAACTGCCAGAGCAAGACCTGACGGCAGATCTGCAATGAAAAGGGCGCCATGGCGCCCTTTTCATCTTTATTGCCCATCACTGTCCCTATTTGCTGCGCCCCGCCACCTGCGCTGGTATGCCCCGGGCATGGGATTGCCGTGCGCTGCGCGGCCTTATGGCGTGTGGCCCACCATGTCAGCGGGGATCACCCGGGCATGGGATTGCCGTGCGCTGCGCTGCCTTATGGCGTGCGGCCCACCATGTCAGCGGGGATCACCCAGGCATCGAACTGCTCCGCGCTGAGGTGGCCCGAGGCAATGGCCGCCTCCCGCAGACTCAGCCCCTGATGGTGCGCCCGCTTGGCGATCTCGGCCGCCTTGTCATAGCCGATATGGGGGTTGAGGGCCGTCACCAGCATCAGGGAGCGGGAGAGCAGATCGTCGATCCTGGCCTGGTTCGGAGTGATGCCGACGGCGCAGTGGTCGTGGAAGCTCTGCATGCCATCCCCCAGCAGCCGCACGCTCTGCAGGACGTTGTAGGCGATCATGGGCCTGAACACGTTGAGCTCGAAGTTGCCGCTGGCACCGCCGATGTTGATGGCCACATCGTTGCCCATCACCTGGGCGCACAGCATGGTGAGGGCCTCGCTCTGGGTCGGGTTGACCTTGCCGGGCATGATGGAGGATCCGGGCTCGTTCTCGGGGATGAGCAGCTCCCCCAGCCCGCTGCGGGGGCCGCTCGCCAGCCAGCGTACGTCGTTGGCGATCTTCATGAGGGAGGCTGCCAGCGTCTTGAGGGCACCGTGGGCGTGAACCTGGGCGTCACTCGCCGCCAGGGCCTCGAACTTGTTGGGGGCGCTCACCAGCGGCAGGCCGGTCTGCTCGGCCAGGGTTCTGGCCACCGCCTCGGCAAAGCCGGGAGGGCAGTTGAGGCCGGTGCCCACGGCGGTGCCGCCGAGCGCCAGCTCGCACAGATGGGGCAGGGCGGCCTTTAGATGGCGCTCCCCCTGTTCAAGCTGGGCGACCCAGCCGGAGATCTCCTGGCCCAGGGTGAGGGGAGTGGCATCCTGCAAATGGGTGCGGCCAATCTTGACGATGTGGTCGAAGGCGGCGGCCTTGCCTGACAGGGTCTGCTTCAGGGCAGCGAGGGCCGGCAGCAACCGCTGCGTGATGGCGGTGACCGCCGCCAGGTTCATGGCGCTCGGGAAGACATCGTTGCTGGACTGGCTCTTGTTGACCTCGTCGTTGGGATGCACCAGCCGCGCTTCCCCCCGTGGGCCGCCGAGCAGTTCGCTGGCCCGGTTTGCCAGCACCTCGTTGAGGTTCATGTTGGTCTGGGTGCCGGAGCCGGTCTGCCACACCATCAGGGGAAACTCGGCGTCGTGCAGGCCGCACAGCACCTCGTCGGCGGCGGCCATGATGGCCTGGGCCTTGCGGGCGGGGAGCAGCCCCAGAGCGTGGTTGACCCGGGCGCAGGCGGACTTGATGCGGGCCAGGGCATGGATGATCTCCATGGGCTGGCGCTCCCCCGAGATGTTGAAGTGATGCAGGGAGCGCTGGGTCTGGGCCCCCCAGAGCCGATCGACCGGGACGGCGATCTCCCCGAGGCTGTCGTGTTCAATCCTGATGGTCATGGTGCCTCCCGCCGGCAGGAAAAGGGGCGAGGGAAGATCCCTTGCCCCTCACAGCATGGCAAATCCCGCGGGCGAACGCTCAGGTCACCGCGGTCGTCATGGCCCCGGCCAGGCGGTGAAACGGCGTCAGCCCGGCCAGGGGCGCGGCCGTGATGAACTCCTGAGTGGTCTCACCGTGCTTGAAGATCTTGAAGCCCTCGCCCCGGGCGCTCCAGTATTCGATGCTCTCGCCGCCGTGCTCGCCGCTTACCTGAAGCAGGCTCCCTTCGCGCAGGGCCACCACGGACTCGCTCGGGTTGATGGCACAGAACTCGGCGAGCCGCTCGTCCCGGGTCTCCCCCATGTGGCCGCTGATGCCGGCATCCAGGTAGTGGGGGTTGATCTGCAGGGGGAACAGGCCCAGCGCCGGCAGCACGGCGGCGCTGCACACCGGCATGTCGTTGGTGGTGCGGATGCTGGGGGTAGCCACGTTGCAGCCGGCGCTCCAGCCCACATAGGGCACGCCTCGCTCGCGCACGGCACGCTGGATGGGCACCACCAGGCCGTATTCGTGCAGCAGCTGGTTCAGGCGCCAGGTGTTGCCGCCGCTGATGAAGATGGCGTCGGCCCGCTGGATGGCATCCACCGGATCGTCGAACTGGTGGATGCTGATGGCCTTCACCCCTAGGCTCTCGCTGAGTTCGAAGGCGCGGGCGTCCCAGTCGCTGCGGATCACCGCGTAGGGGATGAGCAGGATGCGCTTGACCTGTTTGCGGGCGAGCAGGGTTCGTACCCGCTCCCGGGCCCAGCCGAGCAGGCCGGGGTGTTCTGTGGTTTTGCCGTTGCTGAGCAGAAGCAGTTCCATGAAAGCTGTCCTCAAAGGGTGAAAGCGGAGGAGGGAGGATCACTTGGGCCGGTGCGGCCAAGTGGCCGTCGGGGCATGCTAGCACCCCGGGCTGGGCGGTTCTGTGATCCGGGGACCCATTCAACCACTGCGAAGGGGCGGGTCAATGCCAATGGATGAATGCGCAGCGCCAATGAAAGACCCCGCCGAGGCGGGGTCCGAGGAGGGCTGGACGGATCAGGAGGCGGTCGCCTCGGCCACCCGGAACTCGGGCTGCTGGCGCAGCTTCCACAGCTCGCTCCACTTGCGCAGGGCGGAGATCAGGATCAGCGCCCCCAGCACCAGCATGATGAGGGAGATGGCGCCGTTCATCGGGTTGTAGCCCTTGGCGGCCGAGTTGAAGTAGACGTTGCGCATCATCCAGTAACCGGCGTAGTTGACGGTCACGAACAGGTAGGCCAGCGGGATCAGGCAGGTCAGCATATAGCGGCGCTTGCTGGCGAGGCGCAGGATGATGGTGGCACCTATGATGAGGCCCACCGAGGCCATCAGCTGGTTCGATACCCCGAACAGGGCCCATACCGAGCCGATATCGCCGGACATCAGCAGATACCCCCACATGACGCAGGCGAGCACGCTGGCCCCGATGGCGCCCGGCATCCAGTCGATGCGCTTGAGGGGCGGGTAGAACTCGCCGAAGAAGTCCTGAATGAGGTAGCGGGAGACCCGGGTGCCGGAGTCGACGGCGGTCAGGATGAACACCGCTTCAAACATCACCACGAACTGGAAGAAGTAGGAGGCGAGGTTACTGAACCAGGGCACCTTGGTGAAGATGTAGGACATGCCCACCGCCAGGGTGACGGCGCCGCCGGTGCGGCCGTTCAGATCCATGCCGATCTCCTGGGAGAGGAAGGGCAAATCCACCACCTGCATCCCCAGCTTGGCGAAGGCCTCCGGAGTGGCGTTGATGGCGAAGTAATCCGCCGGGTGCAGGGCGGTGGCGGCGATCAGCGCCATCACGCCCACCACGCACTCGGCCAGCATGGCACCGAAGGCGACCGGCAGGATGTCGTTCCACTTGTCCACCAGTTTCGGGGTGGTGCCCGAGCCGATGAAGGCGTGGAAGCCGGAGATGGCGCCACAGGCGATGGTGATGGAGATGAAGGGCCAGACCGGGCCGCCCAGTACCGGGCCGCCGCCGTGGACGAACTGGGTCATGGCGGGGAACTGGATCTCGGGGTTGATGCAGATGACGCCGATCACCAGGGCGCCGAACACGCCGATCTTCATAAAGCTGGAGATGTAGCCGCGCGGGGTGAGTAGCAGCCAGACCGGCAGCGCGGTGGCGAAGAAGGCGTAGATGGGCAGCGCCAGACTGATGGTCTCGGCGCGCAGGGTCAGCCAGGCACCGAAGGCGCTCTCCTGCACGTAGGGGCCGAAGAAGACGCAGGCCAGCACGGCGATGAAGCCCACCCAGGAGGCGGCTTGCAGGTTGCCGGTCAGCTTGTGCCAGATCCCCACCACCATGGAGATGGGGATGGTCATGAAGACCGCGAACACGCCCCAGGCGTTACGCTCCAGCGCGTGCACCACCACCATGGAGAGACCCGCCATGGTGATGGTGATGATGAACAGCATCGCAAGGCCCGTGCACCAGCCGGCGATGGGGCCGAGTTCGGCCTTGGCCACCTCGGAGAGGGACTTGCCCTGATGCTTCATGGAGGCGAACAGCACGACTGTGTCGTGCACCGCACCGCCGATGACGCAGCCGATCAGCAGCCAGAGAAAGCTCGGCAGGTAGCCGTACTGGGCCGCCAGGACCGGGCCCACCAGCGGGCCGGCGGCGGCGATGGCCGCGAAGTGCTGGCCGAAGTTGACCCACTTGTTGGTCGGCACATAGTTTTTGCCATCTTCCAGCTCGTGGGAGGGGGTGACCAGCTTGTCGTCGGCCCGCAGCACCTTGCGCACAAAGAACACGCCGTAGAGGCGATAGGCGATGGCGAGGATGCAGAGGGCCGCAATGACGAAGGTGATTGCGTGTTGCATGACGGAGTTTCCTTTTCCTGCGGCCAATCTGGCCGGGCTCAGGCTGCACTCTACGCAGGCGGCAGGGAAAGGGGAGCGCAGAAAGGGTCAGTGGCAGAGGGCCGCCCGCGAGCGGCAGAAAAGCGGCCCCGAGCGGTTTGAGGGATGAGCCGGCGGGCGCGGCAAGCGGGTGAGCGGTAACGGGCAGGGGACGGGGCGAGTGGCCCGCCCCTCAGGGGATCTCCAACAATTCTTTGAGGGGCTTGAGGTAGCGCCGGCTCACCGGCACCTTGTGGCCGCCCTGGGTCACCACCTCCGCCAGGCCGCCGTCCAGCAGCAGGATCTCGCGGATCTGGCCCGGGTTGAGCAGGTACTGGCGGTGACAGCGCACGAAGCCGGTCTTCTCCTCCAGGGTGCGCAGTGTCAGCTCGGTGGTGCCTTGCTGCTGGGCGCTCACCACCTTGTTGCCGGCCAGATCGCTGTGGACGAACTCCACCTCGCCAAGGGGCAGCAGCAGGATGCGGTTGTGGCCGCTACAGGGAATGCTGCGCAGGGGCTGGGCGATGCGGGTCGGATCCGGCAGCGGTTGGCCCGCCAGCTCACCCTTTGGCGAAAGCAGCCGCTGGATGCGCTCCAGCGCCTTGTTCATCCGTTCGCTGGTGACCGGCTTGAGCAGGTAGTCGAGGGCGTTCTCCTCAAACGCGCGCAGGGCAAACTCGTCGTAGGCGGTGATGAAGACGATGTGGGGGCGCAAGTCCGGATCCAGCATGCTCACCAGCTCCAGCCCGCTGATGCGCGGCATCTGGATGTCGAGAAACAGCAGGTCGGGTTTGAGGCGATGGATGGCGGGCAGCGCCTCCATGGCGTGGGCGCACTCTCCCAGCAGGCGGATATTGCCCGCCTGCGCCAGCAGCAGCCGCAGCTCCTCGCGGGCGAGGGGTTCATCGTCGACGATCAGGGCGGTCAGCATGGGCTCTCCTGCAGGGGAAGGGTGATCCTCACCCGGGTGGATTGATGGGGCTCGCAGTGAATGGTGACCCCGTACTCGGCGCCGTAACGGGCCTTGATGCGCCGATCCACTATGTTCATGCCAAGGCCGCTCTCCTCCCGCCTGGCCTGATAGAGGCCGGCGTTGTCCTCAACTTCCAGCACCAGCTGCTCACCCTCCTGCCGCGCCGTCAGGGTCAGTTTGCCCGGCTCGAACATCTGGGAGATGCCGTGCTTGATGGCGTTCTCGACGATGGGCTGCAGGGAGAAGGTGGGCAGCCGGTACTCCAGCAGCGGCTCGGGAATCTGGATCTGCACGCTCAGGTGCTCGGCGAAGCGGGCCTGCTCGATGTGCAGGTAGGCGTTCACGTGCTCCAGCTCGTCGGCCAGGGTCACCTCGTCACCCTGGCGCTTGAGGTTCTTGCGAAAGAAGGTGGAGAGGTGGTGCACCAGGGTGCGGGCATCCTCGGGGTCGCGCCGGATCACCGCCGCCAGGGTGTTGAGGGCGTTGAACAGAAAGTGCGGGTTGATCTGCGCCTGCAACAGCTTGATCTCCGACTGGGCCAGCAGCCGCTTCTGCTCGTTGTACTTGCTGGCCAGGATCTGGCCGGAGAGCAGCCGGGCGATCCCCTCTCCCAGGGTGCGGTTGATGGAGGAGAAGAACTTGCGCTTGGGCTCGTAGAGCTTGATGGTGCCCACCACCGACCCCTCTTCCCCACGCAGCGGAATGACCAGCGAGGAGCCGAGCCGGCACTGGGGATGCAGGTTGCAGCTGTAGGGGATGAGGTTGCCGTCGGCATAGACCACCTCGTTGTGCTGGATCGCCTTGAAGGTGTGGGCCGAGTTGATGGCGGTGCCCGGCAGGTGGTGATCCTCGCCGATGCCGATGAAGGCGAGCAGCTTCTCCCGATCGGTGATGGCCACCGCGCCCACCCCGGTCTCTTCGTAGAGGATGCGCGCCATCTGTTGGCACGCCTCCTGGGTGAACCCCTTGTCCAGCACCCGCATCGCCCGCTCGGCGATCTTGAGGGCGCGGGCGGAGAAGGCGACCGAGTACTTCTCCAGCATGGCGCGGTGATCGAGGATCATCCGCATGAACATGGCGGCCCCCAGGGTATTGGCCACCAGCATGGGGGCGATGATGTTCTCGATGAGGTGGACGGCGTCGTCATACGGACGGGCCACCAGCAAGATGATGCCCATCTGCATCAGCTCGGCGATGAGGGCCACAGATCCCACCACCCAGGGGCTGAACAGCAGATCGAGCCGGTGGCGGGCGACGAAGTGGCGGTGCACCAGGCCGCCGAGCAGCCCTTCGGCGATGGTGGAGAAGGTGCAGGCCAGGGCGGTAAAGCCCCCCAGCGAGTAGCGATGGATGCCGCCGGTGAGCCCCACCAGCAGCCCCACCACAGGGCCGCCGACGATGCCGCCGAGCACGGCGCCGATGGCGCGGGTATTGGCGATGGAGTCCTCGATCCTGAGGCCAAAGTAGGTGCCCATCACGCAGAAGCCGGAGAAGATGAGGTAGCAGAGGATCTTGTGGGGCCAGCTCAGTGTCACCTGAGTCAGTGGCATGAAGAGCGGCGTCTTGGAGAGCAGCCAGGCGATCACCAGATAGACGCAGAGCTGCTGGAAGAGAGATATCACGAGCGCGAATTGTTCGAAAGCCACGGCACACTATCTCGAAAGGGGATGCTCATCCAATGGACGCGGAGTATTAGCAAACCCCGATTTGCGCTGCAAGCCGCGGGCGCCGGAATAGCGCGCCTGCGCACAGATTTGCCGGCACCCTGAGCCAAAGGCATCCCTTCGCCCTGTCTGCCGGTCAATCGAGTGCGACGTCGACCCATACCAGGCGGTGATCCGAGCTGACTCCCTTGGCGATGCCGAGCTTGGCGTCGTACACCAGGTGGTAGCCCGGCTCGAAGCTGGCCGGCCAGAACACGCCGGAGGCGACCGCGTTCAGGTTGGCGGAGGGCAGCACGTGGTCGAGCTGCAGGCCGCTGCTGCTGGTGATGCGCTCCGGGGTGGGGCGGTTGTTGTTGCGCTTGCACTGATCCGGCTGGCTGGCGAGGCACTCGGGGCCGCCCTGGCTGACCGGGATCAGGGCGCCGTTGGTGACGGCCTGATTGACCAGCGCATGGTTGTGCAGATCCTGAATGGCGGTGAGATCCCCATCGCCAATCTGGGGATCGGCGTTGAGATCGCCGGCGATGACGAACCTAGCGCCCTCGGCCAAGCCACCGGCCTTGCCGGCGTCATCCACCATGTAGCCAGCCCCTGCCACATAGTCCTGCCAAAAGGCTATCTCCGCACGGTTGCGTTTGACGTTGTGGCGCGCCGCGTTGCCGAAGATGGGCGGAGTCGGGTGGGAGATAAGGAGGTGGATCACCTGCTCCCCCTTGGCGGTCTTGACCCGCACCGGCACGTCGGCGTGGTTCTTGGACGAGAGCGGGAAGGCCTGCCAGGCGGCGTCGTCATACCAGGCATCGCCGCACTGGCGGCCGGCCGGGATCGGCGCCTTGGCATTGTTGCAGTCGTCGATGACGGGGTTCGCTTCGCCCGGCATGTCTTTCCACTTGAATTTCTGGAAGGTGCGGATCTGCTTGGTATCGATGGGATACCGGGACATCACGGCGAAGGCGTACTGGCCGTGGTAGTTGCCAAAGCCCCAGGCGTCGTCCGGCCCGTTGTTGACCTTGCCGTCCAGGTTGAGGTCATGGCCGCTCATCAGGCCGGTGTTGGTGGCAAAGTTCTGCAGCACCGGGTAGCTGATGGCCTTCACTTCGTCGTGCTGGGCGTGGGCCAGGTAGTTGTCGTTGAAGGCGTTGAGGTCCGTGGTGTCGCTGCCCTTGCCGTCATTGTCGAATTCGCTCAGCAGCAACACGTCCGGCCGGGTACGCTGGATGATTTCGGCGATGTTGCGGATCTGCTGCACGTGGTTGGCCCGGGTGAACGTTCCCGGGTCGAGGCGGGCATCAGCCGCCCGGTGGCGGGCCAGCAGGGCGTCCTGCTCGGTGCGGCTCAGGGCGAGCTCTTCCCCCAGCATGCCGGGTGCAGTGCGATCGAAGGCGAGATTGAAGCTGGCAAAGCGAACCATGGCGGGCCTCGGCGTCAGTGTGGCCGGGACAGCCTGCCATCTTTGGCAGGAAAATGGCAGCACCCTGCCGGATTTTATGGGGAAGGTGCCCGGGTTTCCCCATGACGCGCAAGCGCTCCGCTCAGGCCCAGCGGGAGAGAGGGGAGGGAATGGCGTAGGCGTAGCCCTGCTGGTAGTCGCAGCCCAGCCGGTTCGCCACCTCGATATGGGCCTGGGTCTCCACTCCCTCGCACACCACGGCCATGCCGAGTCGTTGCAGGTATTTCACCAGCCCCGTCAGCATGTTGAGGGCGTGGGTGCTGCGCGCAGCCTGAAGCAGCAGGGAGCGATCCAGCTTCACGATCTCGTAGGGAAGCATCATCAGGCGCTGGAAATTGCACGCCAGGGAGCCGAAGTCGTCACAGGCGATGTGGGCGCCATGGGCCCGCAACACCTCGATCATCTCCCTGTGCTGGTGTTTGATCCTGACGTGCTCCAGCACCTCGAACCAGATGTCGATCCCCAGCTTGCGGGCCTGGAGCAGCACCAGCAACAGCAGATTGCGGTAGGTGGGGCTGGAGAGCGCCGGATTGAGGTTGATGGAGAGTGCATAGGGGCCTTTTTGGGCGAGCACGGGCAGATCGCGCATGATGGCCCTGAGCATGACGATATCCAGGTGCAGGGCGTCATCCTCGCCGAGGGCGGCAAAATCGATGCCCTGATAGCCCTGGCTGCCGGCATCCCAGCGCCTGGCCAGCACCTCATACCCCTTGACCTGACGATCCTGGCCGATGATGGGCTGATAAAAGGGGACGACGATATCCGCCATGCTGACCATGGCACTCACGGGATACTCTTCTTTGAACGCAAACATGGCCTTCACCTGACGGGAACATGGTTACGCATCATACAGGGAGGGTCTAAACGGAGGCTGTAGGAAGAGTCTGATAATGGGCCCTGTTTGGGTGTGGGCAGGATGAGAGGGGGTCAGGGAAGAGCATGGCCCTGTGCAGGTGCGGCGCCAGCCAGGGGGGCTGCGTGCATGGCCTGGGCAAGCCAGGACCAGTCGAGCATGGGGGAACCCGCCTTGAAGCGCTGATAGGCACATCCCTGGCGGATGGTCAGGAAGAGGGTGCTCGGCAGGCCGAGGCGGTTGAGGTAACGCACCATCACGTCTCCCTGGTAATCCCGCAGCCGCAGTTGCAGCTCGGGCAGTGTCAGCCCGTGCTCGCGACCCGTTTCATCCCAGATTTCAAACATCTGTGTGCACTCCTTGCGACATGAGGCTCCACTGTTTCTAAAAAGTGCGGGGAGGGCAATTGTCAGATCTGACAGCGCCATATGGATTCTATCCAGAAAAGCGAAAACCCGGCGCGAGGCCGGGTTGTCTGAAGGATGGTGGAGGGAGAAGGATTCGAACCTTCGAAGGCAGAGCCGTCAGATTTACAGTCTGATCCCTTTGGCCGCTCGG
>NZ_JAPCJD010000089.1:0-14710 GCF_027707845.1 Aeromonas sp. QDB14
GAAAGCCTAGTCAAAGAGCTGTCACGAGAACACCGTTAGCTTAGCGTACGATTTTTTCCGAATTCTGCGGTTCCCCCTAGTGGCGGCCCACCGCCTGCAGTTGCCCGAGTGGGTTACCTGGCTTGGACACGAGCTCAATGGATACGGGCCGGATGATGCCATCCCAGTCTATCGGCATGTGCAAGGAGAAGTCCTGATCGATGGGCACCATGGGCTGAAGGGGGTGGTCTTTCCGTCTGCAGAGGCTGCATTTCGATGGCAACTCTGCCACTTTGACACGCCTGTTGACGAGATTGAGGGGTGGTGCGCTGAATCTGACGATATTCATATGCAATTTTCCCCGCGCGAAGCTGATGCTTTGCGGGCGGCATGTGATACGAACTGTACCCCTCTTCGTCGGTTCACGTTGGCCAGCATGAACCGGATCTTGGGGGCGGTCAGAAATCAGGTCTTGAATTGGGCACTGCAGCTTGAAAAGGAGGGGATCTTGGGGGAAGGTATGAGCTTCACTTCCCAAGAGCGGCAGCAAGCCCAGCAGGTGGCGCCGGTGACCCACATTCACATCAATGGAGATGCTCATGGTCTTCAGGTGATGCAAAACTCGCCCGGCGGTCAGCAACAGCAGACTGTGACCAGTGAACAGAAGGAAGCTGCCCTGGCGGCCTTGTTGCCGTGGCTACAACAGGTGATCGCGCAAGGGCAACTGCAGGGAGAAGCGTGTGCGGAGCTGCAGGCCGAGCTGGATACCCTCAAGGCCCAGGCCGCCTCCCCTAAGCCCAAGTGGCCGGTGATCGGCGCCGTGGCCAACAGTGTGCGGGCGATCCTGGAAGGGGCCGGCAGCGGGGTACTGACGGAAACAGTGTTGGGCAGGCTGGCCGCCTTGAGCGGCAACTGAGCGATATCCGGGGGGTGGGCGGCGCAACGGCATTGCGGTGTATGCTGGGTGAACGGTCAACCCCACGGTTCGCGACCTACTTCTGCCGTGATTTGGCTCTCGCTCGCTCCTTCTGTCGAAAGCTCTTGATGTATTCGGCTGTGACCAAGGAGTCTGCATCGAGCTCCGTGATACAGTTCAGGATGGTGGCCATGGCGCTGTCAGACAGTCTGAGTTTGGATGGAAGTTCGCCGCCGAGTGCGTAGTCATCGAGTTTTGCTTGGAACGCGCGAAGGACGTCGTACTGTGATGGCTTTCTAGATGAGGTGCCAGCCTCCGTTTCCGCATCGTGGGCATACACCTCCGATTGTTCCGCATCGCTTGCGAGCTCACTGAGCAGGTCTTCGATACTCGGCCAATACTTGTGCTCGTATCTGTGCGTAAGGCGTATAAATTCATCCTGGGGGTACAGGGTATAGAGCGGGTTGTGCTCACCCGCACGATCAAATAGCGCCGCCAGACCGGTTTCTCTTTCACACCCAAATCCCGCTCGATTACAGATGTCCTCTCTCTCCCTCAGCAAATCACCCAAGCGAGTTGCGAGATCCGCTATGTCCTCGTTGATTTGGATGAGCCTGCCACGTTCTTCCCTAGCCTTGCGCATGTCATCTTCATCCCAGAAGGTGAATGTGCTGATCAGCGCATCCAAAAAACTCGTCACGTACCGTTCTAGGGGGAGCAGCTCGCAGAGTTCTTCATAAACGGGGGCCATGGTCCGGCTTTGCCGGAGCAGTACCCTGACCGTGGCGTTGATGGAAGGCCATATGTTGTTCTTCTCGTTGTTTTCTATCTCCTTTCTGAGAATACCTTCGCACACTTCGACGGCATCGATTCTTCTCTTGGTCATTGGGCAAGTCTCCTTCATTGAGTCCATGCCTATGGTACTTATGGCAGGAGCCATGTCGGTATCTATAAGAAAAAACAATCAGAAGAAATAGATACCAGCCTGCCAGCTACTATGATCAGTTGCATAGCCAGCTTGACGCGCTGACCTGCTCTCCGACCCGTTTTGCACTATTGGTCAGTGGCCAAAGCCCGCCCCCAATCGGGTCAGCGAGGGCGAGCGGGGTCCGCCCCGCTTGCAGCGCTGCAAGCGAGCAGGCCAAATCGGGTACACTGGGGCTCTTTTGTCGCCTAGGAGCGCCTCGATGCCTGCCCTACTCCCTGAACTCATCGCCCAGGCCAGCGATCCAGCCGTCAAGACCGCCGATCTGCTGCGCAAGGCCAAGGTGATCGCCCACCGGTGCCAGCTATCCGACCAGTTAGCCTGGATCGACCTGGAGCTGCGGGGCTACCGTGAGTCAGATCCTCTTCCTCTATACCGTTTTATCCGTGCCCCGGTGTACCTGCGGGATGTCCAGACAGGCAAATTGACTGATCTGTTTACGTTCCAAGCTGACGGTGAGATTCCCGCTCAGGCTCACCTCTGTTTTGATTCGATCAGCAAGTTGGAGGTTCTGGGGTCACAAGGCTCCCTCTATGTGCAACTCCCCTCTGGGCATCGCGTTTACGATGGCTTGTCAGCGAAAGCCCGCGATCAGTACCAGGTCGTGCATCAACTGGACGCATCACAACTGCATGCCGTCGTAGTTCAAGTCCGTGACAAGGTGTTGGACTGGGCACTCGAGCTGACCAAGGCCGGGATCGAGGGGGACGAGATGCCCTCCCTACCCCAGCCGTTGGTACCGGTGACCGTTCACATCGAGGGCGGAGTCCACGGTGGCCAAGTCATGGTGAGCTCGCCGGGAGGCCAGCAACAGCAAACCGTCACCGGCGAGCAGAAGGCCGCTTGCCCGTCCGGGTTGGCGCAGGGGAACGCGGATGCACCACTGCAGCCGGCAGACCGCGACACGCGGCAGAACGAGCAGGACACCCTCAAGCCCCAGGCCGCCACCGCCAAACGGAAATGGCCGCTGATCGTCGTGCTGGCCGGTAGTAGCGTGCTGGCCGTGCTGCAAGGCGCCGGCGGCGGGGTGCTGAGCGAGCTGGTGCTGAAGTGGCTGGCCAGCTTGAGCGGCGGCTGATCGCTATCGGTCGGGGTATGAACGGGGCTGCGGCCCCGCTTTGTTTTCTGGGCCAACGGCCAAAGTGCCTGGGAAAATGGAAGCTGCCGCGCTGCTGAAATGATGGCATCTGTTCTGCGTCGTGATCGTAGCATTTCGGTGAGTTGAACATCACGTGATAGCGAGGTTTGTATGTTCGTATCAAAGCAGGACTGGATCGCGATAGACGGTGAAGTGGTTGCCGTGTCGCTGCAAGGCAAAGGATCTTCAGTGAAAGTGGTCGGTCTGTTCAGAGGACACTGGATCACCGGCACAGGCTGCACAGAGTCAGCCGCCAAATCATGTTGGAAAAGGAAAGCCGAGTACGAGGCAAATCGTTAAGGGTGAATATCCCTGACCGTCCAGTGCAGATCTGGAGCGCCGATCATATACCTTACTTTAAACGGGTTATGTGATCCGTTATTGAATGACCAAGCCCCGCGTTTGCGGGGCTTAGTTTTCTTGGTCAGCGGCCAAAGCCCGCCCTCAAACCAGCCAGCGAGGGCAAGCGGGATCCTCACCGCTTGCAGGGCGGCTAAACTAGAGACTCTATCGTCGCCCAGGAGCACTCTATGCCCGCCCTCATCCCCGAACTGATTACCCTGGCCAGCGATCCGGGGGGGGCCACCTCTGATCTGGTGCGCCGCGCCCTGGTGGCCGCCAGCCGACTGCAGCAGACCGAGGCGGCCGCTTGGCTACAGCACGAGCTCGATGGCTACGACACCTTTGATGAGCTGCCGGCCTACCGGCGCCCCCGTGGCGTCTTGTATGCCATCCACCCAGGCGGGGACACCACTCCCTTGCTGGTCGAGGATGGAGGGGTAGCAGAACGCCTGTCGATTACCCCCTTGAACAACCCGCTGCGGGAGCTCGAAACATTGATGGCCGCCGGCGCGTCTGTGCGTTTTCGGCGGCCGCCTGATGAGGTACTGCATATCCAGCAGATACTGAGCACTAACTTGGAGCCGGTGATTGCACTGACTCATGGCCAACTTGCCGGCTGCCTCGATGCGATAAAGAACCGGGTGTTGAACTGGGCGTTAGCCTTGGAGGCGGCTGGGATCCAGGGGGAAGGGATGACATTCACCGCCCAGGAGCAGCAACAGGCGCAGCAGGTGCCCTCGATGAGCATTCACATTGGGGGGAATGCCACCGGTGTACAAGTCCAGCTGAACTCGCCTTGGGGCCAGCAACAGCAGACGGTGACCGGCGAGCATAAAACCGAGGCGCTGGCTGCCTTGTTGCCGTGGCTGCAGCAGGTGATAGACGAGGGGAAACTCTCGCCACCGGTGCAGGCCGAGCTGCAGGCCAACCTGACTGCCCTACAGGCGCTGGCCAATGCCTCTACGCAGAGCTGGCCGGTGATTGGGACGCTGACCAACAGTGTGCGGGGGATCTTGGAAGGGGCTGGCGGCGGGGTGCTGGCTGCGCAGGCACTGGGGTGGCTGGCCACCTTGAGCGGCAGCTGATCGATATCGGAGGGCATGGGCGGGGCTGCAGCCCCGCTTTGTTTTCTGGGCCAACGGCCAAAGCCAAACTGAAATCCAGTCAGAGCGGACCGGCTGGATCCGACCCGCTTGCAGCGTTGCAACTAACCGGGCCAGATCGGGTACACTGGGCCTCCCTCGTCGCCCAGGAGCACCTCGATGTCCACCTCGCTATCTGACCTGATTGCCCTGGTCGGTGATCCGGCAGTTAAGACCACCGATCTGCTCCGCAAGGCCAAGGTGGTCGCCCGTATGCTAAAACAGGCTGAGTGGGCTACCTGGATCGACCATGAGCTGCGGGGCTATCCGGATGATGCCAAGCTGCCCTCCTATCGTGTCATACGTTGTGAGTTGAAAGCTCGGAATCCCTTTCGAGGGCTGATCCCAATCATCATCAACCACCCTGAATTCGCAGAAGTTGTCTCGACATGCAGCATTGGTCAGCCCATCAGCGGGTTGGAGGACGTGGCTATTCCCGGGAAAAATGTGAGCATGGTTCTCCCGCCGGAGATGATGGCCATGCTGATGCAAGACCTGAATATCTCAATGGAGCCAGTACGGGTGGTTGGCGGCAATCAGATCCGCGCACTTGTTGATGCGGTCCGGGACCAACTGTTGACCTGGGCGCTCGACCTGGTTGAGGCCGGGATCGAGGGGGATGAAATGCCCTCCTCACCCCAGCCGCTGGCGCCGGTTACCATTCGCATCGAGGGCGGGTTCAACGGTGGTCAACTGATGGTGAGCTCGCCCGGGGGCCAGCAACAGCAAACCATCACCGGCGAGCAGCAGGCTACGGACCAGCCTGGGGTGGCGCAGGAGATGCCACTGCAGCTGGCAAACGGCAATGTGCTTCAGAGCGAGCTGGATACTACTAAGGCCCAGACCGCCGCCCCCAAGTGGAAATGGCCGGTGATCGCTGCGGTGGCCAGCACTGTTGTGGCGATTCTGGAAGGCGCCGGCGGCGGAGTTCTGAGCGAACTGGTGCTGAAGTGGCTGGCAACCCTTAACGGCCACTGAGCAAGTCCGGCAGAGGCAGCAGGCCACGTTTTCTTCGTGCGGCGGGTGGCGTTGCGAGATACAAGCCAGATCAACTGGTGCCGCCCATATTGTGGGCGCGGGGAATACTTCGTAGATAAACAGGGCTGGTCAAGTATTGGGGGGCGAGTGATGTGATACCAGCGTGAGAATTATATTTTATCTGCATGATTTATCTGTAATTTATGAAAAATGTTGGGGGGCATGGCGTATAATGTCAACACGGGCACAAGAGCGAGTCTTTATGGCTAGCCAAGAGGCCAATAACCCACAGGTGAACGGATTCGCCTGATTTGATATGGAGATCTATATGCTATCAAGCATGATTATCGCTAGCGGTTTGATGCTGATCTGCGTGTATCAAGTGAAGATTTCTCTTCACTTTCACCTACACGTAGGCCAGTGAAACTGGTTCAAAAAGTGACTTTTTGGAGGGAGGCTTCGGCCTCCCTTTTTTTTGACTCGGAGCGGATCCTCTCCGCTTGTAGCACTACAACCCGCACGACCGAACCCGGGTATAATGAGGACCCAATATCGCCCAGGAACGCATTGATGCCCGCCCTTATCCCTCAACTAATCACCATGGCCAGTAATCCCGAAGTCAAGACAACCGATCTACTGCGAAACGCACTGGTGGCCGCACGTAAGCTCAAGCAGCCTGACTGGATTAGCTGGATCAAAAACGAACTTGATGGCTACCCAGAGTCGGCTGTTATCCCTCCGTACCGGATTTTGACGGGGCAACTCTACGCCATTAACCCGGGGAAAGGTCTTGTACTGCTACCGGTCATGAATGCAGAGCTTCACGAGGTGATGACAACATGTCCCTTCTATTACCCCATCGATGGAGTGGAACCATTGGCTTCAGGGACAGAATACGTAGTGTTGCCCATGGACCCGTCTCAATCGAAGATGGTAGCGGCTCTCTATAAAATGCCAATCGCACCACAAGTTCGATTTGGAGCAAACCAGGTCCAGCGTTTGATCGGCGCGGTGCGTACTAAGGTCCTTGAATGGGCACTCGATCTGGATGAGTTGGGGATCCAGGGTGAAGGGATGAGCTTTACAACCCAGGAGCAGAAGCAGGCGGAATCGGTGACCAATATTTTCATTGGGGGGGATGTCATCGGAGGTCAAATGATGTTGGGCTCGCCCGGCGGCCAACAAAAACAGACGGTGACAGGCGAGCAGAAGACCGAGGCGCTGGCGGCTTTGTTGCCGTGGCTGCAGCAGGTGATCGCGCAAGGGCAGCTGCAGGGAGAGGCGTGTGCAGAGCTGCAGGCCGATCTGGACACCCTCAAGGCCCAGGCCGCCTCCCCTAACCCCAAATGGCCAGTGATCGGCGCCGTGGTCGGCAGTTTGCGGACGCTCCTGGAGAGCGCCGGCGGAGGGATACTGACGGCGCAGGCACAGAGTTGGATGGCAACCTTGAGGGGTGGCTAATTCGATCAGGAAACTCTGCACATTTGTAGGGGGGCAGTGCCCCCCCATACATTGCTGCTTTGCCTCGCTTAGGGCAACCTAAGTTGATGTTGATGCTGTTGCTCCTGTTCATGATATTCGGTATCCTGCAGTTGTCCTCGGTGCCCACGTGGGGACAGGCCGCCCGGCCAGGCACCAACTTCAACTCTCCCTGCATTCTGCAGGTACCCCACCTGTCATATATCACCCAAGCCCTAGTTGGCTGATTCTGCATGTCCGTTCACCGGAATTTCTCCGGCGTCAGCGCACATGCAGAAACAGCCCAAGGCTGTCTTATGGCACTCGGTCCGCAATGTGCCACTCGTGACCAACATCAACCCGGGCGTAAAGCCCAATTTCAACGAGGTCCAATTTATGAACCAAGCAATCGATGATGTGCTTTTCGCTCATGCGATGGCTCAAGTATTCCCACATATTGATAAACAACAGTGGCTTTCTGCGTACCAAGATCTTCTGAATTCTGTCAAATCAGGCGATTCCCTATGTAGCTATGTGCCTAGCGAAACCTATGAAAACCTCGCTCTTCCAGAGCTTCTAAGGGTCGTTGAGAGTATCGCGTCGTTAATGCGGAACGCAGTAATCGAGGTCATTGCTCTCAGAGACGGAAAATTTCGGATACCGGCAGTCACTGCCGGCCGTATCTGTCACGTGCTGGAAATCAGCATGCCTGAAACCGTCGGAGATTATGACTGCGCATATGACGTCCCGGAGTGGGATTGGGTGCGTGAGCACGCCTCCTTCTCTCATAAGGGCAACCATCACCATGACAACCCAACTTATGAGTTTCTTTTTAATATGGCGAACTACGACGCCCTCGATGAAGGAGTAATCCCAGAACGATTGTGGCCGGTGTTCAGAGATGCCAGCAAAATCGGAGCAGGATATGTTCTTTTCCATAACGAATAGGTCGTCAGTCTGATTTTTTGGGCGGCTATACCTCTATTTCATCAACTAGGCCAACGGCCTTTCGCCTCAACATTCGTTTTGAAGGCTTAACCAGCCCTCTGGGCTTTTGGAATACAAATGCACAACTCATTGCAAGAAACAGCTACTAACACAATGGCTACCAAACCGATGTTCGATAGCACCATGGGTTACCTGCTTGTTAACACTTGGCAATTGCACTTACGCGACCTCTCAATCACGACAGGGGGGGCAAGCGATATAATGGATGCCTTGGTCACTGCCTGTGGCAAAACCTCAGCCTGGCTTGTTGAGCTAGTTGATTACACCCGTCTTGGATGCATCTTCGACTACGATCATGCGAATAACAATGATGGAGATTGCTTGGCTCAAGTTATTCTCGAGTCTGTACTGAATATAGAGTCAGATCAGAATCTGCGTAAGGCGGTACTGAACTGGCTCAGAGTAAAAGGTTTACCTCTCATTGAGGCCTGATCAACATTGGATGCAGTGATAGACTGATATCCAAGAGAGAGCCCCGCATTGCGGGGCTTTTTTATGTCGTGAGTAGGCAGTGATAACCACTAGGTGGTGCCATAGGGTGGTGGGACTTGCAGAGTAGAGCCGGACGAAGGATGTGGCCAAAACAGAAATCTCAACCAACATTCCTATATCCTTAAATGCTACAAGACACCAACCTGCTGAACCGGTGTTCATTTCGTGTAGCCCGAGAACTAAATTAGGATCTCATTTTTCTCTCTTTCTCTTCATTTTCTCCCCCTTTCTCTTCGCGCGAACGCGGCACAGCAGAAGTGTCGGTTCGAGGTCTAACCTGGCACTCGGGGGCAGGTATAGAACAAAATAGCCCAGGGGGAGCTCACAGCCCGAAGGGCTGTGCTCTGGTTGAAAATAGTCACTAGGAATGTTGGTTGAGAAAGTGCCCTCTACTGGTCATAATAACACCAGCTTGAAACCCTCGATGGAATGCCTCATGAATAAACACGAACTGGCTGCACAGCTCCGCGTTCTGGAGCGGCGTCAACACCAGCTGTTGGCCATGCTGCGAGACTTTATAGACGATAGCGAGCTCATCCAAGGCAGCACCTTTGCCCTCCCCCCGCACGATCCGAGGCAGGATACCCGCCACGACACTCCCTCTATTACGGTGACTCCCGCTCACGGTCTTGAGGCTCTGTATGCTGCTCACCATGCCTGGGGCCATCTCTACGCTGACGCTGGTGAAAACACTCGCCTAGTGTACCGCTTGCCGGGAGCAATTCAGATTCACTCCAGGCACAGCGAGGAGCTGTTCGGTATAATTGAGGCCATAAATGCAGACCGAAAAACCTTCCGAGACTTGGTGACAAACTCAGGTCCGATACTCGGGGGACCCAATACCCGGTGGGAGTTCCTGCATAGCAAAGGCATGTTCGAGGGGTTGATCACTTTGCAGTTTTACCGACAAATCACAATCGCCGGCGACACGGCCCGGTCAATTTCGTTCTGTTGGGCTCATAAAAACACCATGCAGAGAATGACCAAACAACAGATCATCGGTACGCTCAGAGCATCACAGGACTCACCCCCGCGCCATGTACTCGATCCAGCTGGTTGGGTCGCACAGCTAGAGGATGAAATTGTGCTGCTATCCGCCCTCTCCGATGATGCTCGCCTTGTCATCCGGCGCCCCAATCCAGTCCACCCACAAGCCTGGTTGGTGGAAGGAAACAGTCGTCGTATGCAAGTAGCATCGACCCCGGTTCTCATTCTCGGAGCTCAGAAAGTGAAGATCGGTCTTCTAAAGAACTACGACATCACCCAAAAACGCCCTCCGCGGCAAGCAAAAACAACCGCCAATGAGCCGCTTATCTCGCGCCTCTGGCTTTACCAGGAGCAGTAGAAAATCATGAGCATCGCATTTGGCCCTCTACGAGGCTTTGTCGTTGGTACAGTGATCAATGATACAGGTCCCATCGGCACCATCGCAGACATCTCCGGCGTCGATTACTTCATTACCCCTCAAAACTGGCTGGGGGAGACCCCCCCCGAAGTCGGCATGATCGTAGAGTTCAGCGCACGAGCCATACAAAAAGGGTATCTGGCGGTCAACATCAAGCCAATCAACGCAACAACCTTATGTACCCCAGGTATGAGTGCCACCAAACTAGAGATGATTGAAGCCGACCGGCGGGCAGAACGAGCACGGCAGCACATCACTAGGCTGCGCCAGTTTGTCTTCGATATGGGTTACTCTCCAGAGCAAGCGATCCTGGAAGTATTCGACATCACCCCTCCAACAGGCATCATTATTCCAGACGGGCCCAGCGACCGTGACCTGCAGTTTATGGAACTGCTGACGCATAATCGCTCACCCAAAGACAAGCATGAAACAAGCCGCAGACTGTGCCAGGCATTTTGCCTCAGCTTCAACGCCTTGATTGGCTTTATGCGCGGTAGTATCACTTATCGCGTCGCGTTGGATCGGGCCGAGCGTGATAGGCAAGAACGTTCCCGCCGACATTTACCAAACAGTGAACAGAGCCATCCCCTGCCCCTGGAGGGGAAACAAGAACCCGGGATGATCAAGAAATTGGTTACAAACATCATGGGCAATAAATAACTGTCGTTGCATGGCGACCGCATATAGGCTAACTTAGCCAAAGTGCTCATTCTCCTTCGGTTTATCCGCATAGCACACGCAGAAATGCATCGGAGTCACCTCAATCACAAAACGCAGCCTTGGCTGCGTTTTGTCGTTCTCAGACTGTCATGTTTGGCCTGAGCACACTCACATGTGCACAGCCCAAACCGCTCTCTCCCGAGAGTGAGTTGACAGGCGATGGCATAACCAGCCTGTACCGCTAACCGCGGCTGCCAACCTCCAATCCGCCCATCTGGGCTACCTCAACCAGGCCTTTCGGCCAAGGATCTCATTATGTGGATCAACATTGTTTTAGCACTTGAAGTCGTCGGCTTAGCCTTTGCAATTCGTTTCTGGTTTATGTGCCGGGAGGATGCAGCCGCTTTTGAGCGGTCACGCATCCTGCGAATTAAGGCCCGAAGTTAAAAAACAAAAAACCACGCCCATAGGCGTGGTTTTTTTTTGCCCGCAGCTCAGTAGTCAGGGTCTTCAATCGTTCGCTCCAACTCTTCATCATAAGGCATGTCATACTCTGGGGTGTCCATCGGCATAGGGGGAATATCTAGATGACCAGCTGAAGTTCGCGATAGTTCCTCACGAATTTCAAGCTCCCTATTCTGCATTCGATAGGTTAACTTCTTCTGTTCTTCCATTGCTTCTAATTCAGCCCGTTCTTTGTCAAGAGCCCGATAATGACTGTCAATCACCCCCTTTCCGATTACAAACATCTCTTGGCATGACTTAGCCAACGTACTGGGGCTATCCAGATCCAAGGTATGGACATGCTCAAAGGTTCGTTTGTAAGCCTCGATATTATCACCCTCTCCCTGGAGCCTGAAGGCTACACGGCAACGCTCACCGCGAAGGTCCTTGGCCATCAACGTGATCGCGGGCTGGATCCAGACCCCAGTCATCCGGTCGACCATTGGCAAAACAGGCTTATGCAACCAGAGCTGGTAACGAGTGCTGATGTTGGGATCAATGTTGTCCAGGCAGCGGGCCATCTCAATGACAATCAGGCGCTCTGGCCAACTGGCAACAGGCAAAGGGGTCTCTGCACTGGCGAGCGGTTGCAACGCCCAACGGAGGATTGAGGGTCCCTCATCGGTTGGCTTATCGTATGCAAAGGTCACAGCCAGCATGAACGGACCATCACCTGACTGCATTCCATTGAGCAACAATGGAGGTCGCTTAGCCTGCCCCAACATTAGTGCAGAGCCGTTGAGCAAGACGCAAGATGCCGCTCCATTAAACAAGGTGTAGTCAGCGATCACGCACAAAAAAAGGAATTGGTGCCGGGTCTTCGGATCGCGTTTATGGGCACGATTCAGTTGGCCAAGCAGCATGTCCAATCCCTGCTCCCCAACAAATGTGAATTGCTGCAAGCATCCAAACCCCTTGAGATTGAGCGGATACGCTGCAGCACGTATCTTCATCTGCAGAGAGTTGATCGAGATCTTCTGCCGGTGATGACGATAGGTACAGAACGAGTCGTCCATCAGTTGCCAAAGGAGTTTGTAAAGAACATCTATCTTCTGAGCGGGGTTCTCAGCCTGAGTTCGTTTCGGTTTGTCCGAATTATCAACGGGTGATATGCCCAATTCATCAAGAGCAGCACTACGCTGTGATTCCGCATCATCAATGACATCCCCATCCAACGAAAGCAGGTCAATTTTGCGGTATGGAGAGATCAAGCGGTACTCCGGCTGCTTCATCGCCGTCGTGTTATCGCCGGCATCAGGGCCGGAGTCCTCCGATGCACCACCCAATCCAAGAGACGTGCGCAGAGGGCAATGCGGGTCGTGGTGACCATGTTCATGATGATTGACTATCAGGTACCTATCATCCGCAACCTGGCGCACAAACATCCTTGCGTCCGGCTTCTTACACCCACAGAGCAGCCAATACTTATTGTGATGCAACGTTGCAAGAAGCTCTTGCGTCTCAAGGCTATCGCGGTTGTCCGGATGCAGGATTATAGACTTCTCGAGACGTCTAATGGGCTGAAGCGTCCCCCCCTTTACAATCCAAACACCCGCCATAAAAACCCCCCTCAAAATTGACAGCCGTTTATTCGTTCTCAGTTGCTAGATAATGCCACAAAACTTAAAGGGGGGTGTTGTGTTGGTTAAAGAGAAAGCGGTGAACCCTTGGGGTGAGTTATACGAATTTCTGACCGGGAAGGACAAACTCAACTTTGCTCTTGAGCCAGAGATGAGAGTCCTTTACACAGCGATCAGAGATTTCTCCGCCCACTGTGCAATTTTTGACTCAGCAACGCCCAGCTCTATGGCCCCCAAAAATGAACTTCCGTTGCTGCTTGTTGCAAGCCATTGCCTGCAAACCGAGAAAACACCGGAAGCCGCCGCCCATATGGCAATAGCAAGCTGTTCATTAGGGAGGCTGCACTTCTACTGCCAGGGGGAAAGCTGGAACCCTGAAGATGAAGCCCTTCACTCTTTCATCGGTCGAATGTACCCAACCCAAGTCCAGAGAAAAGTGATGCCAGAGGCTGACCCCAGAGTGATCAGTGTTTGGAAGAAAATACTACAAGAAGTGAAGGAGAGGCAGGCGTGCGTAATTGGTGGTTCAAATGGACAACAAGGCAACAAGTCGGACAAATCAATAACAAATCACACGCTGAGCCCACACAGCAAGCAAATGCACTAAGCGGTAGCGCCCTCGTCGCAGAGAGCCCTGAGGCCCTGTTAAAACGCCATATGCCCCTGCTGCAGAACTTGAGTGCGTTCACGCAACTCGATGAGACCCGGTTCAATCAAATTTACATGGAGCTCTTTCGAAATCTTGCTGCCTGGTGCCAGCACCTGCCCGCAAGTGAACGACATCATCATGCTCACCTTGGTGGTCTGTTAGAGCACAGTATCGAAGTGGCTGTGTACTCAGCTCGAATCGCAGGTCGATTCTTATACATATCTGATGGAGAGGAACAGATCTCTCAATGGCAGGCCTTGTATATCTTCGCGATGACTTCAGCGGGTGCATTGCACGATATTGGCAAACTCCTCACAGATGTGGATGTTGTGGTTATGAAGGGGTCAAACATGACGCCCTGGTTGCCACACCTCGGCCCCATGGCACCGGGTACCAAGTATATCTACCGATACAATGACCGCCGCCAGCATGGCGTACACGAAGTCGCGAGTCTTCCACTGATATTCCAGATCATGCCAAAAGCAGCGCTGAGTTGGATCTGGAAAAAATCAATCATCCGCGATGAATGGCTTGCCACTATCGGCGGTAAAGCAATGGAGCTAGGGGGAAATATCGGTCGGTGCGTAATTGAGTGCGACTCGCAATCAACAGGCGACGCCATGGCAGATGCCCCAGTTGCAGTAGCCGCACAAGCCACTGTGAATAGCTCTCTTGCAAAAAGGCCGCAAATCCATGCTCTGGCCATCAAGGGAATTACACTGTCACTACGTGACTTTGAGCCGAACAAGAAAAATTCACCCTATTGGGTATCCCAACACTTCATTGCTTGTGTCGCCCCGCGGTTCGTTGAGTGTATCCGATCTGCGCTCGGTACCGAGAACCAGTTCCTGCCGGATAACACCAGCCTGATTTACGACACCATGGGTGACAACGGCATGTTGATCCTGAACGTGAATGGGAAGGCGATGCACTCGCTGATGTTCACGCCAAATCAAAAGCCACTTGCTGTTGTGCTGGTCAAACGCCAGGTACTAGACCCAGATGCAAAGCTTCCGGTCTACACCGGTAGGCTTCTGTGTCCATCTGTCGATGAACAATATCATCATCAGATCCCTGGAGAAGTTAAGCCGGCCAAAACTGGTTCATCAACAAGCGATGCGAAGCCGATTGCTAAACCTGCTCAATCACAAGTTCGTTCGGAACAGAAGGCTACTTCTACTCAGACGACGCCGAAGATCATCACTGCTCCTGATGCCAAGAATCCGAGCATGGAGTTACAGCCTCAACAGCATCATGAGCAGGTCCAGCCTAACCTCACCGGTGATCAGAGCTTCACTGAAGTTGCCGCCAAAGAAGAAGCAGGTATCGTTGAATACCCATTAACAGTCAAAACTACAAGCGACGAATTCAAAAGGTTTGTTCAAGGAACCGAGGCGCTGCATATTCCGGCCGATCATGAACACCAATTCCGATTCAACGTGAACACCATTTCCGGACCAATGTGAACGCTCAT